>NZ_JAEACF010000005.1 GCF_016401385.1 Fictibacillus halophilus
CACGGAAGTTAAGCTCTTTAGCGCCGATGGTAGTTGGGGGTTTCCCCCTGTTAGAGTAGGACGTCGCTAGGCAATGAGGAAGATGGATGAAAATCCATCTTCTTTTTTTGTGCTTTTAAAAAGAAGAAAATCAAATAAGGTGGTTTGGCGCATGCCAAACTTCTGATTATGGGTGACTGGGGTGTGAAGGGTGGAGGGTATAGAGCTTGGATCGGGCAGAGATTGGTTGTCGAGATTTAGCGAACAGCCTTTATTTTTGGTTTTAGACTTAATTGAGGTTCGTTTCGACTTAATTCGCTCACATTTTGACTTAATTTTGTTCATTTAGACTTAATTAGATGTGAAACATACCCCGGCTCGTATTCTTCAAAAACCTGTGTCAACACCAATAACCCTCTCACAAGCCTCAAATTAGGAAAAAGATGGCCACAGCCATCTTCCATCACGCTATATTCCACAAACAAAAGCTCAAGATCCACCAAAAAGAACCTATAGCAGCTCTTACAAACATCACCCAAGCCAAAACTTCACCAAAACTCCGCAGTTCTCGCCTTCAAAATTCATCAACGCGACCGCACAACATTTTCCGTTAGCACACAACACAACACAACAAACCCATCGTCGAACCTCAAAAAAAATCCTCGATCCCCGCACATCCATCCTCCTCCAAAAGCATCATCTTTTCGACAGAATCATACAGGTTAAGAAGATTATCATGAGGCAATAATGGGGAATAGAGATTTGCATTTTCGGAAAAAGGCAGGCTATAATATAACTATAGTCAAAGTTAGTCAAAGTCAGAAGGGGGAGGGGAAATGAGGAATATTTCAGATGTAATTGAAAATTACTTAAAGCAAATTCTCTCAAGCTCTAATGATCCGTCCATTGAAATTAAGCGGACGGATATTGCTGAAAGGTTTCAATGCGTGCCTTCTCAAATAAACTACGTTATTAACACGAGATTTACGATTGAAAAAGGGTTCGTAGTGGAAAGTAAAAGAGGTGGAGGAGGTTATATTCGGATTATGAAAGTCCGTACCGAAAGCTCCGCTCACTTAATTGATCACTTAACCACCTTGATTGGTGAAAGGATATCGCAAGGCAACGCAGAAAATGTAATAAAGAGACTTATGGAAGAAACGATCGTTTCAGAACGAGAAGCAAGACTTATGCTGAGTGTGATGGACAGATCTATTTTAAAGCTTAACCTTCCAGAACGAGACGAATTACGAGCAGAATTATTAAAAGCTATGATAAAAACGTTAAAATATCGAACCACATAGCCCTTTTTTTCATTCTATATAAAGGGAGGGAGCAGAATGAATTGTGAAGAGTGCCATGAACGTGAAGCTTCATTGCATTTTACCAAAATCATAAATGGAGAAAAAACCGAATTTCACATTTGTGAACATTGTGCCAAAGAAAAAGGAGAATTCTTGCCGGGGTCGAATTCTTTCTCCATTCACCAATTGCTTTCTGGTCTTTTACACGGTGATGGACATGTCCCGAACACACCATCATCCAACTTCATTCCGCCCTCATTAACCTGTGAAAAATGCGGAATGAGTTATTATCAGTTTGCGAAGATCGGCCGCTTTGGGTGTGAGAATTGCTACAAGGCATTTGATTCAAAGCTTAATCCGATTTTTAAAAGAGTTCATGGTGGTAATACCTTGCATGCAGGGAAGATTCCACTCCGTGCAGGAAGCAGTATTCAAGAAAAAAAGCAGCTTCAGCAATTAAAGCAAGCTTTGCAGCAGTATATATTAAATGAGGAATTTGAAAAAGCTGCTGAAACAAGGGATGTCATCAGAGAGATCGAGCACCGCTTACAACAGGGGAGGGATACGTAACCGATGTCTTTGGAACGATTTATCAGTGACGCGATCAGTCCCTGGATGAAACGGGAGGGGCCAGAATCGGATATAGTTCTTTCGAGCCGTGTCCGACTTGCAAGGAATATTCATCAATATGTTTTTCCCATCGCAGCAGATAAAGAATCGGCTCATGAAGTCATATCAGCGATCTCAACTTGTATGGTCGAAGATAATGAAGAAGCAGAAAAGCTGGAAATGCTGATGATGGAGGAGTTAAAACCTGTTCAAAAACGGGTACTTGTTGAGAAACATCTGATTAGTCCCAATTTAGCAGAGCAAGCGAAGTACGGTGCGGTTCTCATGAATGCAGATGAATCAGTGAGCATCATGGTGAACGAAGAAGATCATATACGCATCCAATGTTTAGCACCAGGCTTTCAACTAGAAGAAGTGCTTCATCGGGCGAATGAGATCGATGATTCCATTGAAAAAAACGTTGATTATGCGTTTGATGAAAAAAGAGGATATTTAACAAGCTGTCCGACGAATGTAGGAACTGGACTTCGAGCCTCTGTCATGATGCATCTTCCAGCGCTCGTACTCTCAAAAAAGATGAGTCGTATCATCCCAGCAATCAATCAGCTAGGGTTAGCGGTGAGAGGCATATATGGAGAAGGTACCGAGGCACAAGGAAACATTTTTCAAATTTCAAACCAGATGACACTGGGCAAGTCGGAAGAGGATATTATGGAAGATCTCGCAGGTGTCGTCATGCAGGTCATCCAACAAGAACGAGCAGCTCGCAAACAGCTGCAGGATGGATTGAAATTACAGCTTGAAGACAAGTTATTCCGTTCATTAGGAACGTTAGAGAACTGCAGGATTATCCAGTCAAAAGAAGCTGCCAAATGTTTATCAGATGTGCGGCTTGGTATTGATTTAGAGATTTTACCTGGGATTTCAAAAACGATACTAAATGAACTTATGATACTTACACAACCAGGTTTTCTTCAACAATATGCAGGTGAAGTTCTAACTCCAGAAGAACGTGACATAAGAAGAGCCACTTTAATCAGAGAAAGAATAAAATTGGAAAACCGATAAGGAGCGTGACGAGTATGATGTTTGGTCGTTTTACAGAGAGAGCACAAAAAGTTTTAGCTTTAGCACAAGAAGAAGCAATTCGATTAGGTCATAATAACGTGGGAACAGAACATATCCTACTGGGATTAATCCGTGAGGGAGAAGGAATTGCAGCGAAAGCTCTTCAAGTTCTTGGTCTAGGGCCAGAAAAGATTCAAAAAGAAGTGGAAACATTGATCGGCCGCGGTCAGGAAGCTGTTCAAACGATTCACTATACCCCTCGTGCTAAAAAAGTGATCGAACTTTCCATGGATGAGGCTCGTAAACTCGGACATTCATACGTGGGAACAGAACATATTCTATTAGGCTTGATCCGTGAAGGAGAAGGTGTTGCAGCTCGTGTTCTAAACAACCTTGGTGTCAGCCTTAACAAAGCGCGTCAGCAAGTGCTGCAGTTACTAGGAAGCAATGAATCTTCTTCAAGTCATAGAGGTTCATCTGCGAGTGCTAACACACCAACGTTAGACAGCTTAGCACGTGATCTTACGGCGATTGCTCGTGAAGGTACATTAGACCCTGTAATCGGGCGTGCTAAAGAAATTCAGCGTGTTATCGAGGTTCTAAGCCGTCGTACGAAGAACAACCCAGTTTTGATTGGGGAACCAGGTGTTGGTAAAACAGCTATCGCAGAAGGTCTAGCTCAGCAGATCATTAATAACGAAGTGCCAGAAACACTTCGTGATAAGCGTGTTATGACGCTTGATATGGGTACAGTTGTAGCAGGAACGAAGTACAGAGGTGAATTTGAAGATCGTCTGAAAAAAGTAATGGATGAGATCCGACAGGCAGGGAATATCATTCTATTCATCGATGAACTTCATACGCTGATTGGTGCAGGTGGAGCAGAAGGTGCGATTGATGCATCCAACATTCTGAAGCCAGCTCTTGCTCGCGGCGAGCTTCAATGTATCGGTGCTACAACACTTGATGAATACAGAAAATATATTGAAAAAGATGCAGCGCTTGAGCGTCGTTTCCAGCCAATCACGGTTAACGAGCCAACAAAGGATGAAAGTATTCAAATTCTTCAAGGACTGCGCGATCGGTATGAAGCTCACCACCGTGTGACGATTACGGATGAAGCGATTGAAGCGTCTGTTCAGTTATCTGATCGATACATTTCAGATCGTTTCTTACCAGATAAAGCGATCGATCTCATTGATGAAGCGGCGTCAAAAGTTCGTCTTCGTTCTTATACAGCACCGCCAAATTTAAAAGAGCTTGAGCAAAAGCTAGAGGAAGTTCGTAAGGAGAAGGATGCGGCTGTTCAAAGTCAAGAATTTGAAAAAGCAGCTTCACTTCGAGATTCTGAACAACGCCTTCGCGAAGAGTTAGAAAAAACGAAGGATGTTTGGAAAGAGAAGCAAGGTAAAGAAAACACAGAAGTAACGCCAGAAGATATCGCACAAGTTGTATCCTCTTGGACGGGAGTTCCAGTTTCTAAGCTTGCTGAAGAAGAAACAGAACGCCTTCTGAAGATGGAAGAGATTCTGCATGATCGTGTTATCGGTCAGTCTGAGGCGGTTACGGCAATTTCTAAAGCGATCCGAAGAGCACGTGCTGGACTCAAAGATCCGAAGCGTCCGATCGGCTCGTTCATCTTCTTAGGACCAACAGGTGTAGGTAAAACGGAGCTTGCAAGAGCTGTTGCCGAAACACTATTTGGTGATGAAGATGCGATTATCCGTATCGATATGTCTGAATACATGGAGAAGCATACAACATCCCGTCTCGTTGGTTCGCCTCCAGGCTATGTTGGACACGAAGAGGGCGGCCAGTTAACAGAGAAAGTAAGAAGAAAGCCTTACTCTGTTATCTTGCTTGATGAGATCGAAAAAGCGCATCCGGAAGTATTCAACATCTTGCTTCAAGTGCTAGAAGATGGTCGTCTTACTGATTCTAAGGGACGTACGGTCGATTTCCGCAACACAGTTGTAATCATGACTTCAAACGTAGGAGCGAGCACGCTTAAGCGTAACCGTTCACTAGGGTTTGCTGTTCATAACGAAGGTCAAAAGTACAACGATATGAAGTCTAAAGTAATGGATGAACTAAAGCGTGCATTCCGTCCAGAGTTCTTGAACCGTATTGATGAGATCATCGTGTTCCATTCTCTAGAAAAAGAGCACTTGCTAAGAATCGTTAGCCTGATGGCCGCATCACTGAAACAACGTTTAAGTGATCAAGGTATCGAGATCGAGTTGACTCAAGCTGCTCTCGAGAAGATTACAGAAGAAGGATACGATCCAGATTACGGAGCTCGTCCATTGCGTCGTGCCCTACAGCGTAAGATTGAAGATCGATTATCTGAAGAGCTTTTAAGAGGAAATATCAACAAAGGGCAGACCGTTAAGATCGATGTGGAAGAGAACGATTTTGTCGTTCAAACGGTCTAACTTTTACCACATATGAGAATATCCTACAAAAGACCCGGAAGACAGACATGTCCTCCGGGTTTTTGTCGAAATAATCTTAGCTGTTCGCCTTTTTTTGCAGAGCTCAAATGGAAGTAGTTGTTAGGTTTTATGTTATGATATTAGTGAAGAAATCTTGATATTTTCAGTATTTAACTAATTAAAATAGTAAACCTATTTTTTCCTTTACAATGATGCCTTGAAAGTGGTTGGTTTCCGTTACAGGTGTTCGCTTTCCGCGGGGCGTGCGGTGAGCCCCCTGCCGCTCTGCGCCTTTAGGGGTCTCTCCTGCCCACTCGTCCCGCAGGAGTCTCACACCTTCCACTCCAATCAACCTTTCAATGAAGTCTTTTCAGGAATACTTTAGAAGCATCAATTCACTAAGCATCTGAAACTAGAAACTAAAGGTTATGAAATAGATAGATATTAAAGTGTTAAGTTTTGAAGAGGAGTTTTTATAGATGGCTAAAGTAAAATCAATCTTTCTTTGCCAAGATTGCGGTTATGAATCACCGAAATGGATGGGGAAATGTCCCGGTTGCCATGCGTGGAACACGATGGTGGAGGAAACGATTCGACCTGAAAAAAATATAAGAGGATTAAGCTCTGGCGGAGATAAGAACGTAAAGCAAAAACCTCAGTCAATAGCGGATGTGAAAAGCGAGCAAGAACCACGCATACCTACAAACTATCAGGAATTCAACCGTGTACTAGGTGGAGGAATCGTTCCAGGCTCTATGGTTTTAGTTGGTGGAGACCCCGGAATTGGTAAGTCCACGTTGTTGCTGCAAACATCAGCACAGCTTGCACAAAAAGGAGAGCGTGTTCTATACATATCTGGTGAGGAATCTGTGAAACAGACGAAGCTGCGTGCCGATCGTTTAGATATCGACGCGAAGGACTTGTTTGTTTTAGCAGAAACAGATTTAGAACTGATTGAACAGGCGATGGCTGATGTGATGCCTTCTGTGATGATCATCGACTCGATTCAAACCGTCTATCGAGCTGAAGTAACGTCTGCTCCAGGGAGTGTATCGCAAGTACGAGAGTGTACCTCGCATTTGATGCGTATGGCAAAAACAAAAGGTATTGCTGTATTTATCGTTGGACATGTTACGAAAGAAGGTAACATTGCCGGTCCGCGTCTTTTAGAGCACATGGTAGATGCGGTATTGTACTTTGAAGGAGAAAGACATCATACATTCCGGATCTTGCGTGCCGTTAAGAACCGTTTTGGCTCTACGAATGAAATCGGAGTTTTTGAAATGAAAGAAGTAGGGCTGGAAGAAGTATTAAACCCTTCTGAAATCTTCTTAGAAGAGCGCTCGAAAGGAGCAGCGGGTTCGACAGTAGTTGCTTCTCTAGAGGGAACGCGTCCGATGCTAGTAGAGCTTCAGGCGTTAATATCACCAACGAGCTTTGGTAATCCTAGAAGGATGGCCACCGGAATCGATCATAACCGTGTTTCGCTGCTTATGGCGGTTTTAGAAAAGCGAGTTGGGCTGCTGCTTCAGAATCAGGATGCCTATTTGAACGTAGCAGGCGGAGTCAGACTGGATGAGCCGGCGATCGATCTTGCTGTTGCGATCAGCATCGCTTCAAGCTTTCGCGATTCACCAACCAAGCCAACAGATGTTATGATTGGAGAAATAGGATTAACGGGAGAGGTTAGACGAGTTTCCCGTATCGAGCAGCGCGTACATGAAGCTGCGAAGTTAGGTTTTACGCGAGCTATTATACCTGATAAAAATATCGGCGGCTGGACAGTTCCAAAAGGAATACAAGTCGTCGGCGTATCGACCGTTTATGAGGCATTACAAGCAGCGTTAGGAGGGTAAAGTATATTATGGATCATGCGATAAAAGAAGCAATCATAAGCCAAATGTTACAACTAGTTGCTCCCGGAACACCACTTCGGGAAGGAATCGACAACGTACTACGAGCGAACACGGGCGGACTGATCGTTGTTGGATACAACGATAAAGTAAAAGAAATCGTTGATGGAGGTTTCTCTATTAACTGCAAATACTCACCAGCATCACTATATGAACTTGCCAAGATGGATGGTGCGATCATTTTAAACGAAGATGCTGTTAAGATTCTGTATGCGAACACACAGCTGATTCCAGATACGGTTATTCCGTCTACAGAAACGGGGATCCGTCACAGAACGGCAGAACGTGTTGCGCGACAAACAGGCAACCTTGTGATCTCCATTTCTCAACGTCGTAACGTCATCACTCTATATCAAGGGATGATTCGCTATTCGTTAAAAGAGATCGGTGTCATCTTAACGAAAGCGAATCAAGCGATTCAAACGCTTGAGAAATATAAAGTGGTTTTCGACCAAAGTGTAACGAACCTTGGCGCACTTGAATTTGAAGAATTAGTGACTTTCCAAGAAGTTACACAAGTTATTCACAGAATTGAGATGGTTTTACGCATAAAAAATGAGATTATTAAATATGTTAATGAACTTGGTGTTGAAGGCAGACTGATTCGAATCCAGATGGAGGAGCTTGTTTCTAACATCGAGGAAGAAGCACTGCTTTTGATCAAGGACTATATGAAAGATCGTGAAAGTGATCCTTATGCGATTCTTCGCCAATTGAACAAACTATCATCTGAAGAATTGTTTGATGAATCCGTAATTATGAAACTTTTAGGGTTCTCAGCCGGTATGAATATGCAGGATGAGACGATTCATCCACGCGGATATCGTATTCTTGGTAAGATTCCAAGGCTTCCAGCTGTTATTATCGAGAATTTAACAGATGCTTTTGAGAACCTTCCGCAAATTTTACGTGCGTCTATTGATGAATTGGACGAGGTAGAGGGTATCGGTGAGATTCGTGCCAGAAAAGTAAAAGAAGGTCTAAAACGCATTCAGGAACAGCTTTTTGTAGATCGTCATATCTAAATGAAACATCCTCAGTAAAAAAAGGAATTTTCTATTTTTTGCACGTTTTTAATACGATCATTTTGTAAATAATGATTAGGGGAGGTGAATCAGGCATGCTAAAAAGAATTGTTCAACTATTTTTTATTGTAATAGGTGGCATGCTCGGCTATCTATATATACCAGATCTCATTCGTGTACTTAACTTCGGTGATCTACCGAATCAAGTAACATCCCCATATGTCGGGGCAGTAATTGGTGCACTTATACTTTTTTTATCTACATTTTGGCTGTCAGATTACGTAGTAGGTTTAATCCGCTGGGCTGAGGAAACGGTTGTAAAAGCTCCGGCAACTGATCTTTTATCCGGGACAATGGGGCTGATCATCGGACTGATCGTCGCATTTTTGATCCAGTCACCGTTAAGTTCTATGGATATTGTTGTGGTTAGCTCGATCCTGCCGATCGCTATCACATTCCTGCTCGGTTATTTAGGCTTTCAGGTAGGTTTTAAAAAGAGAGATGAGTTGATTCAGCTGTTCTCTTTAAAAAGCCAAGGAAAAGAACGTAAAAAAGAGGCTGAGATCGATAAGCCGAGTGGTAAATATAAGATTTTAGATACGAGCGTCATTATCGATGGCCGAGTGGCTGATATCTGTCAAACCGGCTTTTTAGAAGGTCCGCTTATCATTCCTCGTTTTGTCTTAGAAGAATTGCAGTATATTGCTGATTCTTCAGATGTTTTAAAGCGAAACAGAGGACGCCGTGGGCTTGATATCCTTAATCGTATTCAAAAAGAGCTATCTATGAAAGTTGAAATCTATGAAGGTGATTTTGAAGAGGTAACAGAGGTTGATAGCAAGCTTGTAAAACTCGCTCAGTTATTATCCGGAGTTGTCGTAACGAATGATTTTAACTTAAACAAAGTATGTGAACTGCAAAACGTTGCAGTACTGAATATTAATGACCTTGCAAATGCGGTAAAACCAGTTGTTCTTCCTGGTGAAGAGCTTGTTGTACAAGTGATCAAAGACGGAAAAGAACAGAGTCAAGGTGTAGGTTATCTGGATGACGGAACGATGATCGTCGTAGAAGATGGTCGTGATTATGTAGGTAAGACGATTGATGTTGTGGTAACTTCTGTACTCCAAACATCAGCGGGCAGAATGATTTTTGCTAAAAAGAAACTATTAGAAAAAGCATTGTAACGAACGGTGGGGAAGCACGTGAATTATTGGACAGTCATTCCTGCTGCTGGACAAGGTAAACGCATGAATGCTGGCATCTCTAAGCAGTGGATCGAGCTCTTAGGAAAACCAGTCCTCGCACACACACTACATGTGTTTGAAAACGATCCGCATTGCGAAGGTGTGATCTTGGTCGGTAGTGAAAAGGAATTGAAACAGATGCAAGATTTTGTAGAGTCGTTCCAATACAAAAAAGTGCGCAAAATCGTTCCAGGCGGAAAAGAACGTCAGCAAAGTGTATATGAGGGTCTAAAGGTCGTACCGATCGATACGGATTTTGTTCTCATTCATGACGCTGCACGGCCTTTCATCACACAAGATTCTATTTCACAACTTGTTAACACGGCACGAGAAACGGGCTCTGCCGTATTAGCTGTTCCTGTAAAGGATACGGTTAAGCGGGTAGTAGAGAATCAAGTGGAAGAAACGATCGACCGTTCCAGCTTGTGGGCTGTTCAAACCCCGCAAGCTTTTCGTCTTTCTATCGTAATGGAAGCACACGGAAAGGCAGACGAAGAAGGCTTTGTAGGAACAGACGACGCCAGCCTGGTGGAACGAATTGGACAAACAGTCGCTATTGTAATGGGAGACTATCATAATATAAAATTAACTACGTCTGATGACTTGTTGTTTGGACAAGCCATTTTGTTAGAGAGACAGGGGGAAAAAGCATGATGCGCATCGGACAGGGTTTTGATGTACATGCCTTCAGTGAGGGTCGCCCGCTAATCATTGGCGGTGTAACGATTCCTTATGAGAAGGGACTTTTAGGACATTCTGATGCTGACGTTCTTTTACATGCGATTACAGATGCATTATTAGGCGCAGCGGGTGAAGGAGATATCGGCAAGCATTTTCCAGATACAGATCCAGCTTACAAAGGCGCAGATTCAAAGCGTTTGTTGCTCGATTCTTGGAAATTGGTTGAGAAAAAAGGTTATTCTTTAGGTAATATAGATTGTACGATCATTGCTCAAAAACCAAAGATGCTTCCGTACATTGAAGAGATGCGTGGAGTGATCGCTGGTATTTTTGGTGTTGATGTAGAGAGAATCAACGTGAAAGCGACGACGACTGAAAAGCTAGGATTCCCTGGACGCGAAGAGGGAATCGCAGCTCAAGCGGTTGTTTTGATAGAGAAGGTTCTTTAAAAAAATTGTTGCTTTGGGAGCATTCCGTTCATTATCTTCTCTGATAAAGTTGATTGGAGTGGAAGATGCGAGACTCCTGTGGGACAGGCGGGCAGGTGAGACACTTAAGAGTGAAACGTACGAATGTGGCTCACCGCCTGCCCCACGGAAAGCGAGTATCTGGAACGGAAATGAACCACTTCCAAAAGCATCATCGTTTAAGTAAAAAATATTTTTAGAGGTGAAACATGATGGCAAACGAAGTTCGAGTGCGTTATGCACCAAGTCCAACGGGACACTTACATATAGGGAATGCACGTGCAGCTCTATTCAATTATCTATATGCACGCCACACTGGCGGAAAATTTATTATTCGTATTGAAGATACAGATCAAAAGCGTAACATTCAAGGTGGAGAAGAGAGCCAGCTGAACCATTTGAAATGGCTCGGTATGGATTGGGATGAAAGTGTTGATATCGGAGGAGATTACGGTCCGTATCGTCAGATGGAACGTTTAGATCTGTATGAAAAGTATACAGATGAACTACTTTCAAAAGGTCTTGCATACACTTGTTATTGTACAGAAGAAGAGCTTGAGGCTTCTCGTGAAGAGCAGATGGCAAAAGGGGATACTCCCGTTTATGATGGACGCTGTCTAAACTTATCAGTTGTAGAAAAAGCGGCATTAGAAGAAGAAGGTCGCCGTCCGAGTATTCGTTTTAAAGTTCCGCAAGACCGTACGATCACGTTTGATGACATGGTTAAAGGTGAAGTATCTTTTGAATCGAGCGGCTTTGGTGATTTTGTTATCGTAAAAAAAGACGGGATCCCAACTTACAACTACGCTGTTGTTATCGATGACCATGAAATGGCGATCACTCACGTACTGCGTGGAGATGATCACATTTCAAACACTCCGAAACAGCTATTGATCTATGATGCTTTAGGATTTTCGCATCCGAAGTTCGGTCATACAACATTGATCGTGAATGAAAACCGTAAAAAATTGAGTAAACGTGACGAATCGATCGTTCAGTTTATCGAGCAATACAAAGATCTAGGATACTTGCCAGAAGCGCTGTTTAATTTTATCGCGCTATTAGGCTGGTCTCCGGGTGGAGAAGAAGAGATCTTCAGTCGTGAGCAGTTTATTGAGATCTTTGACCCGAACCGTTTGTCAAAAGCACCTGCTGTTTTTGATACACAAAAGTTAGAGTGGCTGAACAACCAGTATATGAAACAGCAAGACGTAGCTCGCATTGTTGAGTTATGTATGCCTCACCTTGTAAAAGCGGGTAGAGTTTCTGAGAACCCAAGCCCTGAAGAACAAGAGTGGATCACAAAGCTTGTCGCTCTTCATCAGGAAAAAATGAGCTATGGTGCTGAGATCGTAGACTTAACGGAACTTTTCTTTAAAGAAGAGATCGAGTATGAAGGAGAAGCACTTGAAGTCTTGCAAGGTGAAGGTGTTCCATCCGTTATGGAATCGTTCTTAACTCAGATCGAAAGCAGTGATTCTTTTGAAGCGGAAGACATCAAAGCGATGATGAAAGCTGTTCAGAAGGAAACGGGCCAAAAAGGAAAGAACTTGTTCATGCCGATCCGTGTGGCAACGACTGGTCAGCAACATGGTCCAGATCTCCCTGCTGCTGTTTCTCTTTTAGGAAAAGATGTTATTACTAAGCGCGTAAATGCTGTACTGACTCAAATTAAAAAGTAATAAAAGTACACATTTTGCAAAGATTATAATATAGTAAAAGAAACTTATATTAAACGTAAAAACGCAGATGAGGAAAGTAGGCTAGCGCCTTTTCATAATAGAGAGAACCATCACCGGCTGAAAGTGGTTCATGAAAATGCTTGCTGAAGTGCCCCTCGGAGTCCCGTGCCGAAAGTTGAGTAGGTTTGGGCGGCAACTCCCCGTTATGGAGCTTAAGGGAACAGGTAATTTTTAATAAGCCTGTTAAACAGAGTGGAACCGCGTCTATCCGTACGTCTCTGTGTCATATTTGGCACAGGGGCGTTTTTTATTTGTAGTCTTCGTCGCTCTTGAAAGTAGTTGATTTCCGTTACAGGTACTCGCTTTCCGGGGGGCGTGCGGTGAGCCTCTTAGCGCTGTTAAGAGTCTCACCTGTCCCGCTGATCCCCCAGGAGTCTCGCACCTTACACTCCAATCAACTTTGCGATGAAGAAAATAAAAAATGCCTGAGACATCACGCGTAACAGGCAAGTCCCTTTTATAAAAAGGCAAGGAGGTTGGAGAACATGTTTTCAGCCATGAAAGAAGACATTCAGGTTGTTTTTGAGAAAGACCCAGCGGCTAGAAGTTCATTCGAAGTAGTCCTAACCTACTCTGGACTGCATGCGGTTTGGGCCCATAGATTAGCACATAAATTATTCAAACGAAACTGGCTGTTTTTAGCCCGTTTGATCTCACAGATCAGCCGTTTTTTTACTGGTATCGAAATACACCCAGGAGCACAGATCGGCAGACGCTTCTTTATCGATCACGGAATGGGTGTTGTGATCGGCGAAACGTGTATCATCGGAAATGATGTAACGCTCTACCAAGGTGTTACGCTCGGAGGTACGGGAAAAGAAAAAGGAAAAAGGCATCCCACGCTTGAAGATCACGTTCTTGTTGCTACAGGAGCCAAAGTGCTAGGTAACATTACCATCGGCAAAAATTCAAAAGTGGGTGCAGGCTCGGTTGTTCTTCAACATGTGCCGCCTGATGCGACCGTAGTTGGAATTCCAGGAAGAGTCGTGATTAAAGACGGAATCAAAATAGGATGCGAACTTGATCATCGCGATCTGCCTGACCCGGTAGCCGACAAATTTAGAGAAATGCATAACGAGATGAAACGAATGCGTGCAGAACTGGAAACATTGAAAAAAGGGAGTGAAGTATAAATGGGTATTAAAATCTATAATACGATGACACGTCAAAAAGAGCTTTTTGTTCCGTTAGAAGAAGGAAAAGTAAAGATGTACGTGTGTGGACCGACTGTATATAACTATATCCATATCGGAAACGCAAGACCGGCTATTGTTTTTGATACAGTGAGAAAGTACTTGGAATACAGAAATTATGAAGTGCAATTCATCTCCAATTTTACGGATGTTGATGATAAGCTCATTAAAGCGGCGAACGAGATGGGAAGCGATGTCCCAACGATCGCTGAGAAATTTATCAACGCCTACCATGAGGATACTTGCGCACTAGGCGTACAAAAAGCGGACGCACACCCGCGTGTAACAGAAACGATGCCAGAGATCATTGAGTTTATCGAGAACCTCATCAAAAAAGGGTTTGCTTATGAAGCAGCGGGGGATGTTTATTTTAAAACGCGTTCGTTCAACGGTTATGGCAAGCTTTCTCATCAATCGATCGACGATTTAAGATCTGGTGCGAGAATTGAAGTAGGAGAGAAAAAAGAAGATCCTCTTGATTTCGCGCTATGGAAAGCAGCGAAAGAAGGAGAGATCTATTGGGAGAGCCCGTGGGGCAAAGGTCGTCCAGGCTGGCATATCGAATGCTCGGCAATGGCTAAAAAATACTTAGGTGATTCGATCGACATTCATGGCGGCGGTCAAGATTTAGCTTTTCCGCATCATGAGAATGAGATCGCACAATCGGAAGCATTAAATGAAGCTCCGATGGCTAAGTATTGGATGCATAATGGGTATATTAATATTGATAACGAAAAAATGTCCAAATCACTTGGGAACTTTGTACTTGTTCATGATCTTGTAAAACAGCAGGATCCACAAGTTATCCGCTTCTTTATGCTGGCCGTCCACTACCGTAATCCGATCAACTTCAGTCAAGAGTTGTTGGAAGCAGCAGAGGCAGGATTAAATAGAATCCGTACGTCTTATGAAAACTTAAAACACCGCTTGAGTGTATCGGCTGACCTTTCGCTTGATACAGAAAAATGGAGTCAGCTCGTGAAAGAAACAAGAGAGAAATTTATCACTGATATGGATGATGATTTTAACACAGCGAATGCTATCTCTAATCTTTTCGATTTTTCGAGAGAAGCGAACGTTTATCTGCAAGAAAAGAACACTTCTAAAGCCGTTATTACAGAATTTATCGCTCTTTTTGATGAGCTGGCTGGTGTGCTTGGACTTACTCTTCATAAAGAAGAGGAATTGTTGGATGAAGAGATTGATGCTCTTATTCAAGAACGTAATCAAGCGCGTAAAGAAAAGAACTTTGCTCGCGCTGATGAAATTCGTGATCATTTAAAAGAACAGAACATCATTTTGGAAGATACCGCACAGGGTGTTCGGTGGAAAAGAGATAAGTAAATGAAGATGACGGACTCAGATATTAAACAACTGAATGGAACCACGCTTGCTTATATGGGAGATGCAGTAATGGAGCAGTTCGTGCGTGAACACCTTATCCGTAACGGACAGGTGAAGCCGAATAAGCTCCACGTATCTGCAACAAAGTTTGTTTCAGCAAAAGCGCAAGCAAGCATGGTCGTTCAGCTGCTTGAAGAAAACTATTTTACAGAAGAAGAGGTCGCAGTAATTAAGCGTGGCCGCAATGCGAACCAAGGAACCGTTCCGAAAAATACGGATGTTCAAACGTATCGACATGCAACAAGCTTTGAAGCGATCATCGGTTATCTCTATCTGTTAAACAACCATGAACGATTAACGAACATGATGGAATATGTGTTATCCGAAAATAAAAAGGGGGAGGTTTAAAGATGAGTGAAGCAAAAGAACAAAAAGAACAAGAACTGATCATTGGCCGAAATCCGGTTATGGAAGTACTGCGCTCCGGCCGTGATATTAATAAAATTTTCGTAGGTGAAGGATCTCAAAAAGGACCTGTAAGTACGATCGTCTCTATGGCGAAAAAGCAAAATGTCCTTGTGCAATATGTACCGAAGCAAAAGCTCGATTCATTAAGCGGGGGCGGCAATCACCAAGGTGTGATCGCTGGCGTAGCAGCCTACTCTTATGCAGATATCGATGATCTGTTTAAAATTGCTGAAGAAAGAGGAGAAGAGCCGTTCTTTATTCTATTGGACGAGCTTGAAGATCCGCATAATCTAGGTTCGATCATGCGTACGGCTGATGCAGTCGGTGCACATGGCATCATCATTCCAAAAAGACGTTCAGTAGGATTAACAGCTACAGTAGCAAAAGCTTCAACGGGTGCGATCGAGTACATTCCGGTCGTTCGTGTAACGAACCTTGTCCAAACGATGAAAGAGTTAAGAGACCGCGGTATGTGGTTTGCCGGCGCTGACATGAAAGGGAAAGATGACTATAGACAAGCAAAGTGGGACATGCCTTTAGGTCTTGTGATCGGAAGCGAAGGAAAAGGGATGGGAAGACTTGTTTCAGAAACGTGTGATTTCCTTGTTCAGCTTCCGATGAAAGGGAAGGTTACCTCACTTAATGCATCGGTTGCTGCTAGTCTCTTGATGTATGAAGTGTACCGTAACCGCAATCCGTTAGAAGCGCGAAAATGAAAACACGCCACTATTTGATTGTTGATGGCTACAACATCATTGGCGCCTGGCCCGAACTACGGAGCTTAAAAACATCAGATTTTGCCAAAGCAAGAGATCTGCTGATTGAATATATGGCAGAATACCAGGGAACGACTGGGTATCAAGTGATCGTCGTATTTGATGCCCATCTCACACCTGGCACAGAGAAAAAAACGAAAAACCACCGCGTTGAAGTCATTTTTACAAGAGAGAACGAAACGGCAGATGAGCGGATCGAACGTTTAGTCGGAGAGTTAAAATCAATCGATACGCGAATTTACGTAGCAACTTCAGATTCAACCGAACAGTGGCAGATTTTTGGTAAAGGCGCATTGCGAAAATCTGCGCGAGAATTAAAGAATGAGATGGATGAAATAGAAAAGCATATTCATGTGTCCGTTGGCGAGCGGAAAAGGAAGCAAACCTCCTCCTCTATCCTTCTTTCAGACGAAATTGCCGAAATATTTGAAAGATGGAGAAGAGGGCAAAAATAAGGAATCTTGACGCTTTTGTGAACTATGAGCTATAATATTGCTATATTTTGCCGGTAAAAACCTGGTGGGGGGATTTGTCGTGAACATAGATCTCAAGGAACGGTCAGTAAGCGATTACGAGCTCATGGAAGATGAAAGCCTTGTGGAACTGGTTCATGAGGGGGACAGCGCAGCACTTGAATATTTGATCAACAAATATAAAAACTTTGTTCGTGCGAAAGCAAGATCATACTTTTTGATCGGTGCAGACCGTGAAGATATTATTCAAGAAGGCATGATCGGGCTGTATAAAGCCATTCGCGATTTTAAAGAGGACAAGCTGTCATCCTTTAAAGCTTTTGCCGAACTATGTATAACAAGGCAAATGATTACCGCTATCAAAACGGCAACTAGACAAAAGCACATTCCGTTAAATTCTTACGTGTCGTTGGACAAGCCGATCTATGATGAGGAGTCTGACCGTACACTAATGGATGTCATATGCGGTACAAAAGTCACTGATCCAGAAGAACTGATTATCAATCAAGAAGAATTTGATGATATTGAAGTGAAGATGGGAGAAATATTAAGTGACCTGGAACGTAAAGTTCTGATGCTGTATCTTGACGGAAGATCGTACCAGGAAATCTCAGTGGATCTCGACAGGCACGTGAAGTCAATCGACAACGCGCTTCAGCGAGTGAAACGTAAATTAGAGCGTTATTTAGAGCTAAGAGAAATATCATCTTAAGAGCGGGATTGTTCCTGCTCTTTTTCTTTTGGCTTTGAGTGGATGTTGAGCTGATGTGTGGGGGTATCGGAGCGGGGTAATAGTAGTCGAATTTGTCAACTCGCCGATATATGTTCAAAACTCGCGGGAATATAGCTGAAACTCGCGGAATTAATGGAATAATTTCTAGGATTATGGCTGATATTTCAAGGATTAGCATTAAGAATACCGGACAGGGTATATGTTTATGGCTACCTGTAAGTGAAAAAACGCATGAATTTTCGTTCTTACAAGAACAAAAAGACCAGCTAAATCAATTTCAGCTGACTTTTCACCCAATTTTATCGATGAGAGATGCCTTTTAGCGTAAATTTTGTTTCATTACGCTACCATCAAGCAAGCTGTCTCCAGTACAAGATTGAGTTGCATCACTAGCAAAGCGAAGCATCTAAAACGGTAATCAACCACTTACCTTTCCAACACAATTAGCTCTCAAAACACCATTTTCCCTTTATTGACAAGCGTATACCCCTATGTTAAGGTTTTAAAAGTAACATTGTAACGTGGATGAGTGGCTTTGTCGCACGAAAGGTGTTTATTTAGCATGAGAAAAAAAGTTTTTTTAGCCTGTAAACAATGCTCAAAACGAAATTATACAACGATGAAGAACCAGCAAAACAATCCTGAACGAGTCGAGGTTAAAAAGTTTTGCAGCTACTGCAATGCTCATACCATTCACCAGGAAACGAAGTAAGCGAAACAAGCTTTTTTTATAAATGTTAATTGATCAAAAGGCATGGGGGTTTATGAAGATGGCGGATGTTGCAGAAAAGACAAAAAAATCACCAGCAAAGTTTCTTTCCGATGTAAATAAGGAAATGAAGCGTGTAAGCTGGCCTTCGCGAAAAGAATTATTTCGCTATACGGGGATTGTACTGTCAACTGTAGTGATTATGGCTTTGTTCTTCTGGGTTGTGGATCTAGGGATTTCACAATTAGTTGAGCTTATTTTAGGGTAGATTAGATATAGCTTCTTTTGGATAGAATGCTAGAGTATATCCATTTTAGGAGGGAAAGGACACGGGTCCCATCGTATGGAAAAAAATTGGTACGTAGTTCATACCTATTCAGGTTATGAAAACAAAGTAAAAGCAAACTTGGAAAAGCGTTTGGAATCTATGGGGATGACAGATAAGATTTTCCGTGTACTTGTACCTGTAGAAGAAGAGACCGAAACAAAGAACGGTAAGACAAAAACAAGCATGAAGAAAGTTTTCCCTGGTTATGTATTAACGGAGATGATCATGACAGATGATTCTTGGTACGTTGTACGTAATACGCCTGGGGTAACAGGATTTGTCGGTTCTGCTGGAGCGGGCTCAAAGCCAACGGCACTTTTGCCTGAGGAAGTAGAACATATTCTTAAAGGTATGGGTATGGAAGCTCCGCGCGTTGAAGTTGATTTCGAAATCAAGGAATCTGTAAAAGTAAAAGAAGGTCCTTTTGCTGACTTTGTTGGTACGATTGAAGAGATCGATGCAACAAAACAGAAGCTGAAAGTTCACGTCAACATGTTTGGTCGTGAGACGCCAGTTGAACTTGAGTTTACCCAAGTTAGCAAGTTATAATGGAAAAAGACTTGTAATCACTTCAAAAAGGTGATAGAATTTTTTATGTTTGATATTACTAATCAACTGCTTCCTCTCTTTTAGGAGGGGAAGCGTATTTTTGAGTGGGAGGGTTTCGGCCCATAATACCACATCACGGACTTAAGGAGGTGTGTCGCGTGGCTAAAAAGGTTATTAAGATGGTAAAATTGCAAATCCCTGCTGGTAAAGCAAACCCGGCACCGCCAGTTGGACCTGCACTAGGACAAGCTGGGGTAAACATCATGGGATTCTGTAAAGAATTCAACGCTCGTACTGCTGATCAAGCTGGTTTAATCATTCCGGTAGAAATCACGGTTTTCGAAGACCGTTCATTTACATTCATCACTAAAACTCCTCCGGCTGCTGTTCTTTTAAAGAAAGCTGCAGGAATCGAGTCAGGTTCTGGTGAGCCTAACAAGAAAAAAGTTGCGACTGTAAAGCGTGATAAAGTTCGCGAAATCGCAGAAACAAAAATGCCTGACCTAAACGCTGCTAGCGTTGAAGCTGCAATGCGTATGGTTGAAGGTACTGCACGCAGCATGGGAATTGTTATCGAAGACTAATCCCTGTGTTTGATGTCTATTAGGTTGCGAGTAAATGGATTGATATCCTACCCGTCAAACGGTTCGCAACCTTTATTCATGCAATGCGTGTGATTGCACTTGAATCTTTTAAGTGCAATAAGTGGGAGGAATATCCGCTAAACCACATAAGGAGGACAATACAATGGCAAACAAAGGTAAGAAGTACCAAGAAGCGGCTAAATTAGTAGACCGCACAAAAGCATATGATGCTGCAGAAGCGATCGAGCTAGTTAAAAAGACTGCTCCTGCAAAATTTGACGAGTCTGTAGAAGTTGCAGTTCGTTTAGGTGTAGACACGAAGAAAGCTGACCAACAAGTTCGTGGAGCAGTAGTGCTTCCAAACGGAACTGGTAAGACTCAACGTGTATTAGTTTTCGCAAAAGGTGA
Organism: Fictibacillus halophilus; assembly: GCF_016401385.1. Classification (NCBI taxonomy): domain Bacteria; kingdom Bacillati; phylum Bacillota; class Bacilli; order Caryophanales; family Fictibacillaceae; genus Fictibacillus; species Fictibacillus halophilus. The sequence goes on from NZ_JAEACF010000005.1 coordinate 19,997, forward strand.
AAAAGCAAAAGAAGCTGAAGCTGCTGGAGCAGATCACGTTGGCGATTCTGACTACATCAACAAAATCCAACAAGGTTGGTTCGAGTTCGACGTAATCGTTGCTACTCCGGACATGATGGCTGAAGTTGGTAAACTTGGACGTGTTCTAGGACCTAAAGGTTTAATGCCTAACCCTAAAACAGGAACAGTTACATTTGAAGTTGAAAAAGCGATTAACGAAATCAAAGCTGGTAAAGTAGAATACCGTGTCGACAAGACTGGTAACGTTCACGTTCCAATCGGTAAAGTATCTTTCGAAGCTGAGAAGCTTGCAGAAAACCTTAACACAATCATCGAAACATTGTTGAAAGTTAAGCCTGCAGCTGCAAAGGGAACTTACATGAAGAACGTTGCTGTTTCTTCAACTATGGGACCTGGGATCAAAGTTAATCCATCTTCATTTGCTGTAAAACGATAGTTGACAAACGGGTTTCGACCCGTTATATTATATACTGTTAAACACAAACGCATCAGATGAATGCCGTAGACAGCAGGAGCCAACTGGCTTAAATCTTCCTGCCGAGGTGAAGCATCGATAAGCTCATTAGTTAATTACTTATGACTTTAGATACTCACGCCTCCATGTCTCGACATGGAGGCTTTGTTTTTGGACAAAACCTGCGGTGATGCAATCATTTTACAGGAGGTGTAATAATGAGCAGCATTTTAGAAACAAAAAAGCAGTTAGTATCCACTATTTCTGAGAAAATCAAAAATAGCCAATCAACAATCCTTGTTGACTACCGTGGTCTTACTGTTTCTGAGGTTACTGAACTTCGTAAGTCACTACGTGATGCTGGCATCGAGTTTAAAGTTTACAAAAACTCAATGGTAGTTCGCGCTGCTGAAGAGAATGACCTTAAAGAATTAGCTGAACACTTAACTGGTCCTACAGCGATCGCATTTTCAAATGAAGATGTTGTAGCTCCGGCTAAGATCCTTAACGACTTCGCTAAGAAACACGAAGCGCTTGAAATTAAAGCTGGTGTAATCGAAGGACGCGTTGCGTCTCTAGAAGAAGTGAAAGCTCTTGCTGAACTTCCATCAAGAGATGGTCTTCTTTCAATGGTACTCAGCGTGCTTCAAGCACCTATCCGCAACTTTGCGTTGGCTACTAAGGCTGTTGCAGAACAAAAAGAAGAGCAAGGCGCATAAGCCTTACCTTCAACCAATAACTTACATTCCATAAGGAGGAAATTATAATGTCTAAAGAGCAAATCATTGAAAGCTTAAAAACAATGACTGTTTTAGAGCTTAACGACCTAGTAAAAGCAATCGAAGAAGAGTTTGGTGTAACTGCTGCTGCTCCTGTAGCTGTAGCTGGTGGAGCTGCTGGTGGAGACGCTGCTGCTGAAAAAACTGAATTCGACGTAATTCTTGCAAGCGGTGGAGCTTCAAAAATTAAAGTTATCAAAGTTGTTCGTGAACTTACAGGTCTTGGACTTAAAGAAGCGAAAGAACTTGTTGACGGTGCTCCTAAGCCAGTTAAAGAAGGCGTATCTAAAGACGAAGCTGAAGAAATCAAAGCTAAGCTTGAAGAAGTTGGAGCTTCTGTTGAAGTTAAGTAATTCAAAAGAAAAGGTTCGCCCGATGGCGGACCTTTTTGTTTGTTTCGCTTAATCTTTTTAGAATGAACTATTCTAAAATCTTGCTGCTTTTATTCTTGTCGCTTCTTTGAACAGTTGATTGAAGTGAAAGGTGCGACACTCCTGCGGGACAGGCGGGCGGGTGAGACACTTAAGAGTGAAACGTTCGAATGTGGCTCACCGCCTGCCCCGCGGAAAGCGAGCACCTGTAACGGAAATCAGCTACTTTCAAAGGCGACATTGTAAAAGCGTTTTATAGATAGACCGTTAGAGAATTTCGGAACGGGAATACTGTCTTTATCAGAAGGTAAGGAGAGTTTAAATACGATGAAAAACCATTATTATTCTGAAACACCTGGTACAGAAAGTAAAAGAGAGACGTGGGATTTTTTATTAAACGGCGAAAAGTTTCGCTTTACGACGGATGCTGGTGTCTTTTCGAAGAAAGAAGTAGATTTTGGCAGTCGAGTTTTAATAGAGTCCTTTGTACCTCCAGAAGTACCTGGTGATTATATAGATGTAGGATGCGGATACGGACCGATCGGACTTTCGCTTGCTAGAGCGGAACAAGATCGTGTTGTTCAAATGGTGGATATCAATGAAAGAGCAATTGAACTCGCTAAACTGAACGCAGATAAGAACAAGGTCGATAACGTTAAGATCTATAAAAGCTATCTATTTGCGGAAGTGAAGGATAACGAGTTTGCTGCTGTTATTACAAATCCTCCGATCCGTGCAGGTAAGACAGTCGTTCACCAAATTTTTGAAGAAGCATACCACAAACTTTGCGTTGGTGGCGAGTTATGGGTAGTGATTCAAAAGAAACAAGGTGCGCCATCTGCTATGGATAAAATGGAACAAATATTCGGCCAAGTTGAAACGGTTGCGAAGAAAAAAGGTTACTATATTTTACGCGCAATAAAAGTTTGACTTGATAAATTCCGTATGTTAGTATTATAAAATGCCAATGGATTCGCATTTTGCTGCTTATTTTTCGTGGTAAGCGAAAAAACGTTGATAAATCAACGTTTTTTACTCATGTTTAGACGTATAGAATGCGAAAAAGTTGGACAAAATTATATAATAGCTTTTATCAAAATAGGAAAACTGCGGTTTTAAAAATATGAAACCCTTTTTCTTTTTGTTTTCTAACCTTCTTAATAGAATGTTAGATAGAAATATGATACACGAAAAAAACGCTGGATTTGAGGGGTGAAGCAGTTGACAGGTCAACTAGTTCAGTTTGGACGCCACCGCCAACGAAGAAGTTATGCAAGGATTAGCGAAGTGCTTGAATTACCAAACTTAATTGAAATTCAAACCGCTTCCTATCAATGGTTTCTTGATGAGGGGTTACGTGAAATGTTCCGAGACATTTCGCCGATTGAAGATTTTACAGGGAACCTCGTTTTAGAGTTTATTGATTATAACTTAGGTGAGCCGAAGTATCCTGTAGATGAATCAAAAGAGCGCGATGTTACTTACGCTGCTCCGCTTCGTGTGAAAGTGCGTCTGATCAATAAAGAGACGGGCGAAGTAAAAGAGCAGGAAGTATTTATGGGAGATTTCCCGTTAATGACAGATACGGGAACCTTTGTGATCAACGGGGCAGAGCGTGTAATTGTATCACAGCTCGTTCGTTCACCAAGTGTTTACTATAGTGAGAAAATCGACAAAAACGGTAAAAAAGGTTTTACCGCTACTGTCATTCCAAACCGCGGTGCTTGGCTGGAGTTCGAAACAGATGCTAAGGACGTAGTTTATGTGCGTATTGACCGCACAAGAAAAATCCCTATTACCGTATTGCTTCGTGCTTTAGGGTTTGGGTCTGATCAAGAAATCATTGATTTGCTTGGAGAAGACGAGTATCTTCGCAACACGCTGGATAAGGATAATACAGAAGGAACAGAAAAAGCCCTTCTCGAAATCTATGAGCGTCTTCGTCCGGGAGAGCCTCCAACAGTAGATAATGCAAAAAGTTTATTAGATTCTAGGTTCTTTGATCCTAAACGCTATGACTTAGCTAACGTTGGACGCTACAAAATCAATAAAAAGCTTCATATAAAGAATCGTCTCTTCAACCAGAAACTAGCTGAAACGCTTGTTGATGCTGAAACTGGTGAAGTGATTGCTGAAGAAGGTACGCTTCTTGACCGCAGAACGCTAGACAAGATTATCCCTGCTCTTGAGAGTGGTGTAGGCTTTAAAACCGTAACACCAGCAGGAGGAGTGGCTGAAGATCAAGATATCGCTCTTCAATCTATCAAAATCTATGCGCCAGATGATCAAGAAGGAGAAAGAATCATTAATGTTATCGGAAACGGACTTGTTGATAAAGAAATTAAAAACATCACGGTTTCTGACATTATCGCTTCAATCAACTACTTCTTTAACTTATTGCATCAAGTAGGTACGACAGATGATATTGACCATCTTGGAAACCGTCGTCTACGTTCAGTTGGTGAGCTTCTTCAAAACCAATTCAGAATCGGACTTTCCAGAATGGAACGTGTTGTGCGTGAGCGTATGTCGATCCAAGACACAAATGCAATCACACCACAAGCATTGATCAATATTCGTCCTGTTATTGCTTCTATTAAAGAGTTCTTCGGAAGCTCTCAGCTTTCACAGTTCATGGATCAAACGAACCCGCTAGCAGAATTGACGCATAAACGTCGTCTATCTGCACTAGGGCCAGGTGGTCTTACACGTGAACGTGCAGGCTTTGAAGTTCGTGACGTTCACTACTCTCACTACGGTCGTATGTGTCCGATTGAGACGCCAGAGGGTCCGAACATCGGTTTGATCAACTCACTTTCTTCATATGCAAAAGTGAACCAATATGGATTTATCGAAACACCATACCGTCGGGTTGATCCTGAAACAGGTCGTGTAACGAGCCGTATTGATTATCTGACTGCTGACGAAGAAGATTTATACGTAGTTGCACAGGCGAACTCAATCTTAGGTGATAACGGAGAGTTCATTAACGAAGACGTAATCGCACGTTTCCGTGGTGATAACACTGTTGTTAAACGCGAACGCATCGATTATATGGATGTATCGCCGAAACAGGTAGTATCTGCCGCGACAGCTTGTATTCCGTTCTTAGAAAATGATGACTCCAACCGTGCCCTAATGGGAGCGAACATGCAACGTCAGGCTGTACCTCTACTTGTTCCTGAATCACCGATCGTTGGTACAGGAATGGAACACGTATCAGCAAAAGACTCTGGAGCTGCAGTTATCTGTAAGCACGAAGGAATTGTTGAGCGCGTTACAGCAAAACAAGTTCAAGTACGCCGCATTAAAGAAGTAGATGGCAAGGAAGTTTCAGGCGACCTTGACACTTACAACATGCTTAAGTTTATTCGTTCCAACCAAGGAACGTGTTATAACCAGCGTCCGATCGTAAGCACAGGAAACCGTGTGACGAAAGGGGAAATCTTAGCGGATGGACCTTCAATGGAACTAGGTGAACTTGCTTTAGGTCGTAACGTTCTTGTTGCCTTCATGACTTGGGAAGGTTACAACTACGAGGATGCTGTTATCATGAGTGAACGTCTCGTTAAAGACGACGTTTATACTTCGATCCATATTGAAGAATATGAGTCAGAAGCGCGTGATACAAAACTTGGACCGGAAGAAATCACTCGTGATATTCCAAACGTCGGAGAAGATGCATTACGCAACCTGGACGAACGCGGAATCATCCGTGTTGGTGCAGAAGTTAAAGATGGAGATATCTTAGTTGGTAAAGTAACCCCTAAGGGTGTAACTGAATTAACAGCTGAAGAACGTCTATTGCATGCGATCTTCGGTGAAAAAGCTCGTGAAGTCCGCGATACATCATTGCGTGTACCTCACGGTGGAGATGGAATCATCCTTGACGTTAAAGTGTTTAACCGTGAAGATGGCGATGAACTTCCTCCAGGAGTGAATCAACTCGTTCGTGCATACATCGTGCAAAAACGTAAGATTCATGAAGGAGATAAGATGGCCGGCCGTCACGGAAACAAAGGTGTAATTTCTAAAATTATGCCTGAAGAAGATATGCCTTATCTTCCAGATGGAACACCAGTTGACATCATGTTAAACCCGCTAGGGGTACCTTCCCGTATGAACATCGGTCAGGTATTGGAGCTTCACCTTGGAATGGCTGCACGTCAGCTAGGCATTCATGTTGCTACACCGGTATTCGATGGAGCGCGTGAGGAAGATGTTTGGTCTACGATCGAAGAAGCTGGAATGGCTCGCGATGGTAAAACGGTACTTTATGATGGACGTACAGGTGCTGCATTTGATAACCGTGTATCAGTTGGGGTCATGTATATGATCAAGCTTGCTCACATGGTTGATGATAAGCTACATGCTCGTTCTACTGGACCTTACTCACTTGTTACACAGCAGCCTCTAGGTGGTAAAGCTCAATTTGGAGGTCAGCGTTTCGGTGAGATGGAGGTATGGGCGCTTGAAGCATATGGTGCTGCATACACACTACAGGAAATTCTTACGGTTAAATCCGATGATGTTGTCGGCCGTGTGAAAACGTATGAAGCCATCGTTAAAGGTGAAAACGTTCCTGAACCAGGTGTTCCAGAATCATTTAAAGTATTGATCAAAGAACTTCAATCTCTTGGAATGGACGTTAAGATCTGTTCTGGAGATGACAAGGAAATTGAAATGAGAGAGCTTGATGATGAAGACGATCAGGCAAGCGAGAAATTAAATCTAAATCTTGAGTCTTACACTTCGAATGACTAAAACAGGATATCAAAAGGGAGGTACGCTCCTTGATAGACGTAAATAATTTTGAATATATGAAAATTGGTCTTGCTTCACCGGACAAAATCCGGTCGTGGTCAAGAGGGGAAGTAAAAAAAACTGAAACAATCAACTACCGTACACTTAAGCCTGAAAAAGACGGCTTGTTCTGTGAAAGAATTTTCGGTCCAACAAAAGACTGGGAATGTCATTGCGGAAAGTATAAGCGCGTCCGTTATAAAGGTGTGGTTTGTGACCGTTGTGGTGTTGAAGTAACAAGAGCTAAAGTTCGACGTGACCGTATGGGTCACATCGAGCTTGCTGCTCCTGTTTCTCACATCTGGTACTTCAAGGGTATCCCAAGCCGTATGGGTCTTGTTTTGGATATGTCTCCAAGAGCATTAGAAGAAGTAATCTACTTTGCTTCATACGTTGTTACTGATACAGGGGATACACCTCTTGAGAAGAAACAACTGCTTTCAGAGAAGGAATACCGCACATACCGTGAAAAGTATGGAAAAGGTTTCACTGCACAAATGGGTGCAGAAGCGATCAAGCGTCTTTTAGAAGACATCGATGCTGAAAAAGAAGTTGAGATGTTGAAAGAAGAGCTTAAAACAGCACAAGGCCAACGCCGTACACGTGCGATTAAGCGTTTAGAAGTACTAGAAGCATTCCGTCATTCTGGCAACCATGCTGACTGGATGATTCTTGAAGTACTTCCGGTTATTCCGCCGGAATTGCGTCCGATGGTTCAGCTTGATGGTGGACGTTTTGCCACATCTGACCTTAACGACCTTTACCGTCGTGTTATCAACCGTAACAACCGTTTGAAGCGTCTATTAGACCTAGGTGCTCCTAACATTATCGTTCAAAATGAAAAACGTATGCTTCAAGAAGCAGTCGATGCATTAATCGATAATGGTCGTCGTGGCCGTCCGGTTACTGGACCAGGAAATCGTCCGTTAAAATCACTTTCACACATGCTGAAAGGGAAACAAGGTCGTTTCCGTCAAAACTTGCTAGGTAAACGTGTTGACTACTCTGGACGTTCGGTTATCGTAGTAGGTCCGAACTTAAAGATGTACCAATGTGGTCTGCCTAAAGAGATGGCACTTGAGCTCTTCAAACCGTTTGTTATGAAAGAGCTAGTTTCAAAAGGTCTTGCACACAACATCAAGAGTGCAAAACGCAAAGTAGAGCGCGTTCAGCCAGAAGTTTGGGATGTTTTAGAAGAAGTTATTCGTGAACACCCGGTTCTACTAAACCGTGCACCTACACTTCACAGACTTGGTATCCAAGCATTCGAACCAACGCTTGTAGAAGGCCGTGCAATCCGTCTTCACCCGCTCGTATGTACAGCTTACAACGCTGACTTTGACGGTGACCAAATGGCGGTCCACGTTCCTCTATCTGCTGAAGCACAAGCAGAGGCTCGTATTTTAATGCTAGCTGCCCAAAACATCTTGAACCCGAAAGATGGTAAGCCGGTAGTAACACCGTCACAGGATATGGTTTTAGGTAACTATTACCTAACTCTTGAACGTGAAGGAGCTATTGGTGAAGGGTCTGTATTTAAAGACATCAATGAAGCGATCATCGCTTATGAAAATGGATTCGTGCACCTGCATTCTCGTATTGCAGTACCGGTATCCAGCTTAAATAAAGAAACTTTCACAGATGAGCAGCAATCTAAGCTTCTTATGACGACAGTAGGTAAGTTGTTATTCAACGAAATCTTGCCACCGTCATTCCCTTACATTAACGAACCGACTACGACGAACCTTCAAGTGGAAACACCTGAAAAGTACTTCTTAGATCCGGCTGCTAATGTAAAAGAAGAAATTCAGAAGCATGAGGAAATTGTTCCATTTAAGAAAGGGATCCTAGGTAAGATTATCGCGGAAGTATTCAAACGCTTTAAGATTACTGAAACGTCTAAGATGCTTGACCGTATGAAGGACTTAGGATTTAAATATTCTACGCGCGCTGGTATCACGATCGGTGTATCCGATATCGTTGTATTACCTGAAAAGCAAGAGATCCTTGCTGTTGCCGAAGAAAAAGTAGTTAACGTTACAAAGCAATTCAGACGTGGTTTGATCACGGAAGAAGAGCGCTATGAGCGTGTAATTAATGTTTGGAGTTTGGCGAAAGACGAAATCCAAAATAAATTGATGGGTACACTTGATAAGCGAAACCCAATCTTCATGATGAGTGACTCCGGTGCCCGTGGTAACGCATCTAACTTTACGCAGCTAGCTGGTATGCGTGGTCTGATGGCCAACCCGGCTGGTAAAATCATCGAGCTTCCAATCAAATCAAGTTTCCGTGAAGGTCTAACAGTACTCGAGTACTTTATCTCTACTCACGGAGCACGTAAAGGTCTTGCCGATACAGCCCTTAAAACAGCTGACTCAGGTTACCTTACTCGTCGTTTGGTTGACGTTGCGCAAGATGTTATCGTACGTGAAGATGACTGTGGAACGGACCGCGGCTTAGAAGTTGCAGCTATTAAAGAAGGCAACGAAGTTATCGAGCCTCTTCATGAGCGTTTGATCGGTCGTACTGCTTATAAAAAGGTATACCATCCTGAAACAAAAGAACTTCTTGCAGACGTTAATCAGCTGATCACTGAAGACATGGCCGCTCATATTGAAGAAGTAGGCGTGAAAGCAGTAACGATCCGTTCTGTATTTACTTGTGACACTCGTCACGGTGTTTGTAAGAAATGTTACGGACGCAACCTTGCAACAGGCTCTGACGTTGAAGTTGGGGAAGCAGTTGGAATTATCGCTGCTCAATCCATCGGTGAGCCAGGTACACAGCTTACAATGCGTACCTTCCATACAGGTGGGGTAGCAGGGGACGATATCACACAAGGTCTTCCGCGTATCCAAGAATTGTTTGAAGCGCGTAACCCGAAAGGTCAAGCCGTTATCTCTGAGCTTGAAGGTACGGTTGTTGGCGTGAACGACAATAAAGATAAGCGTGAAGTAGTCGTTCAAGGTGAAATTGAATCTAGATCTTACACGATTCCTTTCGGTGCCCGCATTAAAGCGGTCGAAGGCGATAAGGTAACTGCCGGTCAAGTATTGACGGAAGGTTCGATCGATCCTAAAGAATTAATTAAAGTACGTGGTGCAGAAGGCGTACAAGAATACCTATTGCGTGAGGTTCAGAAAGTTTACCGTATGCAAGGGGTAGAAATCGGAGATAAGCACGTTGAAGTAATGGTTCGCCAGATGCTTCGTAAAGTGCGCATCATCGATTCTGGTGATTCTCAAGTACTTCCGGGAGCTCTTATGGATATTCATGCCTTTACGGATGTTAACCGTAGTGTACTTCTTGAAGGTGGAACGCCTGCTACAGGTCGTCCAGTGCTTCTTGGTATTACAAAAGCATCTCTTGAGACAGAATCATTCTTATCTGCTGCATCATTCCAAGAAACAACTCGAGTTCTTACAGATGCTGCCATCAAAGGTAAGCGTGACGAATTACTCGGACTTAAGGAAAACGTTATTATTGGTAAGCTGATCCCGGCTGGAACGGGTATGAACCGTTACAGAAACATCGGAATCAACTCTCCAGTAGTTGAAGATGAGAACAATGAAGAGGCAGAATTGCCTACAGAACTTGTTTCTCAAGATTAATAAATGAAATGTTGACATCGGGAGCGCATCGGTGATATGATTACGGATGTGCTCCTAAGATTTGTTACTTTGGAGGATATTCGTATGTCTTATGAAAAAGTGACACAGGCTTCTGAAATTATCGTAGGTACTAAGCAAACAATCAAAGCTTTACAGAACGGCGAGGTCAAAGAGCTGGTCGTTGCGGAAGACGCAGATTTTCGAGTGACGAGCAAAGTATTGCAAATTGCCGAAGAGAAGCACGTACCGATCGTAAAGGTTGATTCCATGAAAAAGCTTGGAAAAGCATGCGGTATAGATGTCGGGGCCGCAACTGTTGCGATAAAAGGATAAAATTCATGTTTTTGCGATGGGCATCAATATCGCTCCTCTCGCAAAAACTTTCTTTTGTCCTAAAATGAACCACCTGGGTCGGTGGTATTACGAAAAAAGAGAGGAGGAAATACAAAATGCCTACAATTAACCAATTAGTTCGCAAAGGTCGTGTTTCTAAATCAAAGAAATCTGACTCTCCTGCGTTAAACAAAGGTTACAACAGCTTCAAGAAGTCCCAAACTAACGTTTCATCTCCGCAAAAGCGTGGAGTTTGTACACGTGTTGGTACTATGACTCCTAAGAAGCCGAACTCGGCGCTTCGTAAGTATGCGCGTGTTCGTCTAACTAACGGAATCGAAGTTACAGCTTACATTCCTGGTATTGGCCACAACCTTCAAGAGCACAGTGTTGTTCTTATCCGTGGAGGACGTGTAAAAGACTTACCGGGGGTACGTTACCACATCGTTCGTGGTGCTCTTGATACGGCTGGTGTTAACAACCGTATGCAAGGTCGTTCTAAATACGGAACGAAGCGTCCAAAGGAAGCTAAGAAGTAATATTTTTAAAATAAACTAAAACAACTATCAGAAAGGAGGGGACCACATGCCACGTAAAGGACCTGTTGCTCGTCGTGATGTGTTACCTGATCCAATTTACAAGTCTAAGCTTGTAACTCGTCTAATCAATAAAATTATGATTGACGGTAAGAGAGGGGTAGCTCAAACAATCTTGTACAATGCGTTCGATCTTATTAAAGAACGTACGAACCAAGATCCTATGGAAGTGTTTGAACAAGCTCTTAAAAATATCATGCCAGTTCTTGAAGTTCGTGCTCGCCGTGTTGGTGGAGCTAACTACCAAGTACCAGTTGAAGTTCGCCCAGAGCGTCGTACAACACTAGGACTTCGTTACCTAACGAACTACTCTCGTCTACGCGGAGAAAAGACAATGGAAGAACGTCTTGCGTATGAGATCATGGATGCTGCTAATAACACTGGTGCTTCAGTTAAGAAGCGCGAAGATATGCACAAAATGGCAGAAGCAAACAAAGCGTTTGCTCACTACCGCTGGTAAAATTATAGAGACAGTTCTCGGACTGTCTCTAAAACACTATAAAAATTCCTTTTAAAAAGGGAAGGAGAGAAATTCATGGCTAGAGAATTCTCCTTAAAAAATACTCGTAATATCGGTATCATGGCTCACATCGATGCTGGTAAAACAACGACTACTGAACGTGTTCTTTACTATACTGGCCGTATCCACAAAATTGGTGAAACTCATGAAGGAGCTTCACAAATGGACTGGATGGAGCAGGAACAAGAGCGTGGAATCACGATTACTTCCGCTGCTACTACTGCTCAATGGAAAGGTCACCGTGTCAACATCATTGATACACCAGGACACGTAGACTTTACAGTTGAAGTAGAACGTTCATTACGTGTATTAGACGGAGCGGTTGCATTACTTGATGCTCAATCAGGTGTTGAACCACAAACAGAAACAGTTTGGCGTCAAGCGACTACTTACGGGGTACCTCGTGTAGTATTCGTAAACAAAATGGACAAGATCGGTGCGGATTTCTTATATTCCGTAAAAACGATTCATGACCGCCTTGGTGCTAACGCTCACCCGATCCAATTACCGATCGGTGCGGAAGACCAATTCGAAGCAATCATCGACCTTATCGAAATGAAAGCTGTATTCTACGGAAACGACCTTGGTACTGATATCGAAGTTCGTGATATTCCGGAAGAGCACATGCCTTTAGCTGAAGAATACCGTGGAAAACTTATCGAAGCGGTTGCTGAGCTAGATGAAGAAATGATGATGAAGTACTTAGAAGGCGAAGAAATCACGAACGAAGAACTTAAAGCAGGTATCCGTCAAGGAACTTGTAACGTTGAGTTCTATCCAGTAATGTGTGGTTCGGCATTTAAGAACAAAGGTGTTCAGCTTATGCTAGACGCAGTTCTTGATTACCTTCCATCGCCAATCGATGTACCAGCTATTAAAGGTGTACTTCCTGACTCTGAAGAAGAAGTAACTCGTGAATCAAGTGACGAAGCTCCATTCTCTGCACTTGCATTTAAAGTTATGACTGACCCTTATGTTGGTAAGTTAACATTCTTCCGTGTGTACTCTGGTACACTAAACTCTGGATCATACGTACAGAACTCTACTAAAGGAAAGCGCGAGCGTGTTGGACGTATCCTTCAAATGCACGCAAACTCCCGTGAAGAGATCTCTATCGTATACGCTGGAGATATCGCAGCTGCTGTAGGTCTTAAGGACACTACAACTGGTGATACACTTTGTGATGAAAAGAACCTTGTTATCTTAGAATCCATGGTATTCCCAGAGCCAGTTATCTCACTATCTATCGAGCCGAAGTCTAAAGCAGACCAAGACAAGATGGGTATGGCGCTTGCTAAGCTTGCTGAAGAAGATCCAACATTCCGTACTGAAACAAACGAAGAAACTGGACAAACGATCATCGCAGGTATGGGTGAGCTTCACCTTGACATCCTAGTTGACCGTATGCGCCGTGAATTCAAGGTAGAAGCTAACGTGGGTGCTCCTCAGGTTGCTTACCGTGAAACAATTCGCCAAGCTGCTAAAGTTGAAGGTAAATTCGTTCGTCAGTCTGGTGGTCGTGGACAATACGGTCACGTTTGGATCGAATTCGAGCCAGGTGATGAAGGATCTGGATTCGTATTTGAAAACAAAATCGTTGGTGGGGCAGTTCCTCGTGAATACATCCCTGCAGTTCAAGCTGGTATCGAAGAATCAATGAAAAACGGAATGCTTGCTGGTTTCCCATTACTTGACCTTAAAGCTCGTATCGTTGATGGATCATACCATGATGTTGACTCCAACGAAATGGCGTTTAAGATTGCCGGTTCAATGGCTCTTAAGAACGCTAAATCAAAGTGTGACCCTGCAATTCTAGAGCCGATCATGAAAGTAGAAGTAACGGTTCCTGAAGAGTACATGGGTGATATCATGGGTGACGTAACTTCCCGTCGTGGACGTGTTGAAGGTATGGAAGCTCGTGGTAACGCACAAATCGTTAAAGCGATGGTTCCACTTGCTGAGATGTTCGGATATGCAACTAGCTTGCGTTCTCGTACACAAGGCCGCGGTACTTACTCAATGCACTTCGATCACTACGAAGAAGTACCTAAGTCAATCTCTGAAGAAATCATCAAAAAAGCAACTGGAGCTTAATCTCTTCGGTTGTAAGAAACAACTTTTTCATGTAATCTAAAATGGGCAGTACAAACTGTCTGTTTTAAATAAAAAAATCTACTATATGTAAACATATTTAAGGAGGAATCTTTCTCATGGGTAAAGAGAAATTTGATCGTTCCAAAACGCATGCTAACATTGGTACTATCGGTCACGTTGACCATGGTAAAACAACTTTAACAGCTGCTATCACTACTGTTCTTGCTAAGAAAAACGGTAAGGGTGTAGCAATGGCTTATGACCAAATCGACGGTGCTCCAGAAGAGCGCGAGCGTGGAATCACAATCTCAACTGCACACGTTGAGTATGAAACTGATTCTCGTCACTATGCACACGTAGACTGCCCAGGACATGCTGACTATGTTAAGAACATGATCACTGGTGCAGCACAAATGGATGGTGGGATCCTAGTAGTATCTGCTGCTGACGGCCCAATGCCACAAACTCGTGAGCACATCCTTCTTTCTCGTCAAGTAGGTGTACCTTACCTTGTTGTATTCATGAACAAGTGTGACATGGTAGACGACGAAGAACTTCTTGAGCTAGTAGAAATGGAAGTTCGTGACCTTCTTTCTGAGTATGACTTCCCAGGAGATGACATTCCTGTAATCAAAGGTTCTGCTCTTAAAGCTCTTGAAGGAGACGCTGATTGGGAAGCTAAAATCTACGAGCTAATGGACGCTGTAGATTCTTATATCCCAACTCCTCCACGTGACACTGAAAAGCCATTCATGATGCCAGTTGAGGATGTATTCTCAATCACTGGTCGTGGTACAGTTGCTACTGGACGTGTTGAGCGTGGTGTAGTAAAAGTTGGTGACGTAGTTGAGATCCTTGGTCTTACTGAAGAGCCAAAATCAACAACTGTAACAGGTGTTGAAATGTTCCGTAAGCTTCTTGACTATGCTGAAGCTGGTGACAACATTGGTGCACTTCTTCGTGGGGTTTCTCGTGAAGATGTTGAGCGTGGACAAGTTCTTGCTAAGCCAGGTACTGTTAAAGCTCACACTAAGTTCAAATCAGAAGTTTATGTTCTTTCAAAAGAAGAGGGTGGACGTCACACTCCATTCTTCTCTAACTACCGTCCTCAGTTCTACTTCCGTACAACTGACGTAACTGGTATCATCCAACTTCCTGAAGGCGTAGAAATGGTTATGCCTGGAGATAACGTTGAGATGACTGTAGAACTAATCGCTCCAATCGCTATCGAAGAAGGAACTAAGTTCTCTATTCGTGAAGGTGGACGTACAGTTGGTGCAGGCGTAGTTGCAACAATCACTGAGTAATCTTATTACTCTTTTATAAAAAAACACTCTCCTTTTGGAGGGTGTTTTTTTATGTGATTTTCCATACTGAAGTTTTTGAATGAGGTTGATTTCCGTTCCAGGAGTCTCGCATCCTCCACTCCAATCAACTGATCAAAGAAGAGTAATAACAAATACCCCAATTGAAACATGCAGTAAGAAAAAAATTGATTTTTAAGTATAAATGAATCGATAGTGAAAAAAGCTCTATCCAATTAGCATTGAGCAGCTGATCCTGAGTGTCAGAATGTGCCTGAAATAGCTTGAAACACATCCAATCCAAAAATAAAGATGATGAATCCAGAAATTTAATAGCTGAATCCAAAAGTTTGGCCCTTGAATCCACGAGTTTTGGTCGTGAATCCACAAATAGTAAAATATATATACATGCGATCACAGTCGGCTAAAAACTGAATAACCATACGCGCGATCAGAAACGCATCAACTGGATCTCCACCACCAATTGCATTTCTTCTATATATATAGAAGAAACACATTCAACTGCACAAAAGATTAAAAAGAAAGTTGAAATCCGCAGATAAAGTCTCTATAATAGAAAAAGTGCGATTAGCAATAAATAAATGCAAATAACACTTGCATTGGGCGTTGCTTTTCTCTATAATAAGTAATGTTGGTCATTCACTGCGATGATCCGGAAGGTTGCTGACACACTAGGCCCCTTTGCCATGGCTGGTGATATCAGGTTGAATTTCCGCGGAGCAATGTCTGTTTATCAAAATAGGCGAATAAAGGAGGGAAAAAAATGGCAAAGCAAAAGATTCGTATCCGTTTAAAGGCGTATGATCACAGAATTCTTGATCAATCAGCTGAAAAAATCGTAGAAACTGCTAAGCGTTCAGGAGCAAAGGTATCTGGTCCTATCCCACTACCTACTGAGAAAGCGATCTACACGATCCTTCGTGCGGTTCATAAGTACAAGGACTCTCGTGAGCAGTTCGAAATGCGTACTCATAAGCGCTTGATCGATATTATCGAGCCAACACCACAAACAGTTGATTCGTTAATGCGTTTGGATCTACCGTCTGGTGTAGACATCGAAATTAAACTATAATTTCACGTTTGCTTATAAATATTTTACTTACTAATAGGAGGTGTGACGAATGACCAAAGGAATCTTAGGTAGAAAAATTGGTATGACTCAAGTTTTCGCAGAAAACGGAGATCTAATTCCAGTTACTGTAGTAGAAGTAACTCCTAACGTTGTTCTTCAAAAGAAATCCGTTGAGAATGATGGCTACGAAGCTATCCAACTTGGATTTGATGATAAAAAAGACTCTCGTTCTAACAAGCCACAAGCAGGACATGCGGCTAAAGCTAGCACGAGCCCTAAGCGCTACGTTAAAGAATTCCGTAATGTTGATGTTGCGGGATACGAAGTTGGTCAGGAAGTCAAAGCTGACATTTTTGCAGAAGGTGACGCTGTAGACGTTACTGGTACATCTAAAGGAAAAGGATTCCAAGGTGTTATCAAACGTCACGGGCAATCACGCGGGCCAATGAGCCACGGTTCCCGTTACCACCGTCGTCCTGGTTCAATGGGTGCAGTTGACCCTAACCGTGTTTTCAAAGGGAAAGCATTGCCTGGACGTACTGGCGGAGATACAGTAACTGTACAAAACTTAGAAGTTGTAAGAGTTGATGCAGAACGTAATCTTCTACTAATCAAAGGTAACGTACCTGGAGCGAAAAAGAGCTACGTTACAATTAACTCTGCTGTTAAAGCAAAGGATGCTAAATAAGGAAGGAGGACAATCTGATGCCAAAAGTAGCATTATTTAAACAAGATGGTACTCAAGCTGGCGATATCGAATTAAACGATTCCGTTTTCGGTATTGAACCAAATAAAAGCGTGCTTTTCGACGCTGTTATTATGCAGCAAGCATCACAGCGCCAAGGAACGCACGATGTAAAGAACCGTTCTGAAGTTGCTGGTGGTGGACGCAAACCTTGGAAACAGAAAGGTACTGGACGTGCTCGTCAAGGATCTATCCGTTCTCCACAATGGGTTGGCGGTGGAGTGGTTTTCGGACCAACACCAAGAAGCTATTCTTACAAATTACCTAAGAAGGTTCGTCGCTTAGCTATTAAATCAGCGCTATCTTCTAAGGTTCTAGATAACGACTTGATCGTTTTAGAAGGTCTTGCATTCGAAGCTCCTAAAACAAAGGAAATGATGCAAGTTCTTGCAAATCTATCCGCAGATCGTAAAGCATTAGTTGTAACTGCTGATTACAATGACGCTGTTGCATTGTCTGCACGTAACATCCCTGGCGTAACAGTTGTTACGGCTAACGGCGTTAGTGTTCTTGACGTGTTAAACCACGACAAGCTTCTTATGACTAAAGACGCTGTGGAAAAAGTAGGGGAGGTGCTCGCATAATGGAAGCTCGTGATGTGATTAAGCGCCCCGTTATTACAGAGCGTTCTACTGAAATAATGGCTGACAAAAAATACACGTTCGAAGTAAACCCTCGTGCTACTAAGACTCAAATCAAAGGCGCACTAGAAGAAATCTTTGGCGTGAAAATTCAATCTGTTAACACTGCTAACTACAAAGGTAAGTTTAAGCGTGTAGGCCGTCATACTGGTTACACTTCTAAACGTAAAAAAGCTGTAGTTACATTAACTCCAGAAAGCAAAGAACTCGACTTTTTTGAAGGAGTTTAAAAAGAACTCGTAAAGGAGGGAAATTACAATGGGTATCAAAAAGTTTAAACCGACAACTAACGGTCGTCGTAACATGTCTCAGCTTGACTTTGCTGAAATTACAACTGACCAACCAGAAAAATCCTTGCTTGCTCCTCTTAGCAAAAAAGCTGGGCGTAACAACCAAGGTAAACTAACTGTTCGTCACCAAGGTGGAGGACACAAGCGTAAGTATCGTATTATCGATTTCAAACGTAACAAAGACGGAATACCAGGTCGCGTTGCTACAATCGAGTACGATCCGAACCGTACAGCTAACATCGCGCTAATCCACTATGCAGATGGTGAGAAGCGTTATATCCTAGCTCCAAAAGGAATTAAAGTAGGGCAAGAAATCATGTCCGGTACTGAAGCTGATATTAAAGTAGGTAACTCACTTCCATTAGCTAACATTCCTGTAGGTTCTACAATTCACAACATCGAACTTAAGCCTGGTAAAGGTGGACAATTGGCTCGTTCAGCTGGTGCTGAAGCTCAACTTCTTGGTAAAGAAGAAAAGTATGCGCTAGTTCGTCTAGGTTCTGGTGAAGTTCGTATGATCCTTCTTACTTGCCGTGCAACAATCGGTCAAGTTGGAAACTTAGAGCATGAACTTGTAAACGTTGGTAAAGCAGGTCGTTCTCGTTGGAAGGGTATCCGCCCAACAGTTCGTGGTTCTGTAATGAACCCTAACGATCACCCACACGGTGGTGGTGAAGGACGCGCTCCAATCGGACGTAAATCACCAATGTCTCCATGGGGTAAACCAACTCTTGGATATAAAACTCGTAAGAAAAATAGCCAAACTGACAAGTACATTGTACGTCGTCGCAAAAAATAATGTGATTGTACTACGGTTCAATCGAGCCGTAGCGCAAACACAAAGGGAGGTTCTCAAATGGGTCGCAGTTTGAAAAAAGGGCCTTTTGTAGATGACCACTTGATGAAAAAGGTCGAGGCACTTAATGAATCTAACGACAAGAAAGTAGTTAAAACTTGGTCTCGTCGTTCTACGATTTTCCCTGACTTCATCGGTCACACAATCGCTGTTTATGATGGTCGTAAGCACGTGCCGGTTTATTGTACAGAAGATATGGTCGGTCACAAGTTAGGTGAGTTTGCACCTACTCGTACTTACAAAGGCCATGCAGCTGATGATAAGAAAACAAGACGTTAATTGAGGGGAGGTACACAAAATGGAAGCAAAAGCAATTGCTAAACAAGTGCGTATTGCTCCTCGTAAAGCTCGCATCGTAATCGACTTGATTCGAGGCAAGCAAGTAGGTGAGGCACTTGCGATTCTACGTTTGACGCCTAAAGCAGCTTCTCCTGTAATTGAAAAGGTGCTTAAGTCTGCTATCGCAAACGCAGAACACAACTATGAAATGGAACCGAACAACTTGGTGATTAAGCAAGCGTTCGTTGATGAAGGTATTACTCTTAAGCGTTTCCGTCCTCGTGCGATGGGTCGCGCAAGCCGTATCAACAAACGTACTAGCCACATCACAATCGTTGTTTCTGAAAAGAAGGAGGGTTAAGACGTGGGTCAAAAAGTAAATCCAATAGGTCTACGTATTGGCGTCATCCGTGACTGGGATTCAAAATGGTACGCTGAAAAGGATTACGCTAATCTTTTACATGAAGACCTTAAGATCCGTTCTTATATTGAAAAGCGTTTAAAAGACGCTGCTGTATCAGGTGTTGAAATCGAACGTGCAGCTAACCGTGTGAATATCACAATTAAAACTGCTAAACCAGGAATGGTTATCGGTAAAGGTGGATCTGAAGTAGAAGCACTTCGTAAAGCCCTTAACGACATCACTGGTAAAAGAGTTCACGTAAACATCTTTGAAATCAAACAAGCTGACGTTGATGCTAAGCTAGTAGCTGAAAACATCGCTCGTCAACTTGAAAACCGTGTATCTTTCCGTCGTGCTATGAAGCAGGCGATCCAACGTGCAATGCGTATGGGTGCGAAAGGTATCAAAACACAAGTGTCAGGCCGTCTTGGCGGAGCTGATATCGCTCGTGCTGAACATTATAGTGAAGGTACAGTTCCTCTTCACACACTTCGTGCAGACATCGATTACGGTACTGCTGAAGCAGACACAACTTACGGTAAGCTTGGAGTTAAAATCTGGATTTATCGTGGTGAGGTCCTTCCAACAAGAGGAACGAAAAAAGAGGAAGGAGGCAAATAATTATGTTATTGCCAAAACGTGTTAAATATCGTCGTGAACACCGCGGTAAAATGCGTGGGAACGCAAAAGGCGGTACTGAAGTTCATTTCGGAGAATTCGGTTTGCAAGCTCTTGAAGCTAGCTGGATTACTAACCGTCAGATCGAAGCAGCTCGTATTGCGATGACTCGTTATATGAAGCGTGGCGGTAAAGTATGGATTAAAATTTTCCCGTCTAAGCCTTACACTGCAAAGCCTCTAGAAGTCCGAATGGGATCTGGTAAAGGTGCTCCTGAAGGATGGGTAGCTGTAGTTAAGCCAGGAAAAGTTATGTTTGAAATCGCAGGTGTCTCTGAAGAAGTGGCACGCGAAGCGTTGCGTCTTGCAGCACACAAACTTCCTGTAAAATGTAAGTTTGTTAAACGCGAAGAAGTGGGTGGTGACACAAATGAAGGCTAATGATATTCGTAACCTGACCACTGCAGAAGTTGAACAAAAAGCAAAAGCACTTAAAGAAGAGCTTTTTAACCTTCGTTTCCAACTAGCGACAGGTCAACTTGAAAACCCGGCCCGCATTCGTGAAGTTCGTAAAGCAATTGCCCGTGCAAAAACGGTTTTACGTGAAAGAGAGCTTGGGATTACTAACGGTTAAATCTTGAGAGGAGGTTCGCACAATGAGTGAACGTAACCAGCGCAAGGTGTACACTGGTCGTGTTGTTTCTGACAAGATGGACAAAACGATTACAGTGCTTGTAGAAACTTACAAGACTCACACTTTATATAACAAGCGCGTTAAATACTCTAAAAAGTTAAAAGCGCATGATGAAAACAACACTGCTAAAATTGGCGATATCGTAAAGGTTATGGAAACGCGTCCGCTTTCTAAAGACAAGCGATTCCGTCTAGTTGAAGTAGTACAAGAAGCAGTAATTATTTAATAAATTGTTCGGATTATACTCATATCCGAAAGGAGGTCCATTCGCATGATTCAACAAGAATCCCGTTTAAGAGTAGCTGATAACTCCGGTGCGAAAGAGTTACTTTGCATTAAAGTTCTTGGTGGTTCTGGTCGTAAGTACGCTAACGTTGGTGACATTATCGTTTGTTCGGTTAAGTCCGCAACACCAGGTGGCGTTGTTAAGAAAGGTGACGTTGTTAAAGCGGTAGTGGTACGTTCTAAGCGTGGTATGCGCCGTAACGACGGATCTTACATCCGCTTTGATGAGAACGCGGCTGTAATCGTTAAGGATGATAAAGGTCCTCGAGGAACTCGTATCTTCGGACCAGTAGCACGTGAACTTCGTGACAAGCAATTTATGAAAATCGTATCTCTTGCTCCAGAAGTTCTTTAATATATTTACTAGCAAGGCGTTTATTGTCTTGTAAGGAGGTGCAACATCACAATGCCATTGCATGTGAAAAAAGGCGATAAAGTACAAGTTATTTCCGGCAAGGATAAAGGTAAACAAGGTGTTATCCTTGAAGCTTATCCGAAGCTAAACAGAGTGCTTGTTGAAGGCGTGAACGTTGTTAAGAAACACGCAAAACCTTCTCAAGCTAATCCACAAGGTGGAATCCTTAGCCAAGAAGCACCAATTCATGCTTCTAACGTAATGCCTCTTGACCCTAAAACTGGTGCTCCTACTCGTGTAGGCTACAATGTAGTTGATGGGAAAAAAGTTCGTGTGGCCAAAAAATCTGGTGAAACCCTAGATAAATAAGTCTCAGAGTGAAAGGAGGACACATAATGAACCGTCTACAAGAGCGATATAAAGCAGAGATCTTACCATCTCTAATGGAAAAGTTTAATTACACTTCAGTAATGCAAGCACCAAAGATCGAAAAAATCGTTATCAACATGGGTGTTGGTGAAGCAGTATCCAACTCTAAAGTGTTAGATACAGCAGTAGAGGAACTTACAGCAATCGCTGGTCAAAAGCCTGTGATCACGCGTGCTAAGAAATCTATCGCTGGATTCAAACTTCGTGAAGGTATGCCGATCGGATCAAAAGTTACACTTCGCGGAGAGCGCATGTATGACTTCCTTGATAAGTTAATCAGCGTTTCCCTTCCACGTGTACGTGACTTCCGCGGGGTTTCCAAGAAGTCTTTCGACGGCCGCGGTAACTACACGCTTGGAGTTAAAGAGCAATTGATCTTCCCAGAGATCGACTATGATAAAGTAAACAAAGTTCGCGGAATGGACATCGTTATCGTAACGACTGCGAACACTGACGAAGAAGCACGTGAGCTTCTTACACAAGTCGGAATGCCATTCCAAAAATAACCTTTAGCCAAAGGAGGTTTACCCGTGGCAAAGAAATCCATGATTGCTAAGCAACAACGCAAGCAAAAGTTCGGAGTGCAAGAATATACGCGCTGTGAACGTTGCGGGCGTCCTCATTCAGTAATCCGCAAGTTCAAACTGTGCCGTATTTGTTTCAGAGAACTTGCTTACAAAGGTCAAATTCCTGGCGTTAAAAAAGCCAGCTGGTAATACCCTGAAAAAAGGGAAGGAGGTAACTAGTAATGGTTATGACAGATCCAATTGCAGATATGCTTACTCGTATCCGCAACGCAAACACTGTTCGTCACGATAAATTGGAGCTTCCTGCTTCTAATATGAAAAAAGAAATCGCAGAAATCCTAAAGCGTGAAGGTTTTGTTCGCGATGTGGAATATGTAGAGGATAGCAAACAAGGAATGATTCGTATCTTCCTTAAGTACGGTTCTAACAATGAGCGTGTAATCTCAGGTCTTAAGCGTATCTCTAAGCCTGGTCTACGTGTTTATGCAAAATCAACTGATCTTCCACGTGTACTTGGAGGACTTGGTATTGCGATCGTATCTACTTCTAAAGGCATTATGACTGATAAAGAAGCTCGCCAATCACAAATGGGTGGCGAAGTACTAGCGTACGTTTGGTAATAAATAGCGAATGGAGGTGTCAACATGTCTCGCGTAGGTAACAAACCGATTGAAGTTCCAGGTGGCGTTACGATCGATGTTGCAACTGACAACACGGTTTCTGTAAAAGGCCCTAAAGGTGAACTTTCTCGCAAATTCAATGCTGACATTAAGATTAATGTTCAAGATAACGAAATTACTGTGGAACGCCCGAGCGACCACAAAGAGCACCGTGCATTGCATGGTACAACTCGTAGCGTACTAAACAACATGGTTATCGGTGTAACTAACGGTTATGAAAGAGCTCTAGAAATTATCGGGGTTGGATATCGTGCTTCCAAAGCTGGTAACAAGCTTGTACTTAACGTAGGTTACTCTCATCCTGTTGAAATCGTTCCTGAGCAAGGAATCGACATCGAAGTACCTTCTAACACGAAGGTAATCGTTAAGGGTATTGACAAGCAACGTGTTGGTGAAGTTGCTGCAAACATCCGTTCAGTTCGTTCACCTGAGCCTTACAAAGGTAAAGGTATTCGTTACGAAGGTGAATTCGTTCGCCGTAAAGAAGGTAAGACTGGTAAATAAAGCCGTTAGGTAGCGGAAAGGAGTGCAAAGGATGATCACGAAAGCAGATAAGAATGTCGCTCGTAAGAAAAGACATGCTCGTGTTCGCCGCGTTGTAAGCGGAACAGCACAACGTCCTCGTTTGAACGTATTCCGTTCTACAAAGCACATCTATGCTCAATTGATCGATGATCAAGCAGGTGTAACAATTGTATCTGCATCTTCCCTTGATAAAGGTGTAAGTGTAGAAAACGGTGGAAACGTAGATGCTGCTAAAGCGATTGGTCAAGAAATCGCTAAGCGCGCAGTTGAAAAAGGAATCAAATCGGTAGTATTTGACCGAGGCGGATATTTATATCACGGACGTATTAAAGCATTAGCAGACGCAGCTCGTGAAGCTGGGTTAGAATTTTAATCGAAGGAGGGAACCTGATGCGTATCGACCCTAACAAACTTGAACTTGAAGAACGCGTCGTTACCGTTAACCGTGTAGCTAAGGTAGTAAAAGGTGGACGTCGTTTCCGCTTTGCTGCAGTAGTTGTAGTTGGTGACAAAAACGGTCACGTTGGATTCGGTACTGGTAAAGCCCAAGAGGTACCAGAAGCGATCCGTAAGGCGATTGAAGATGCTAAGAAGAACTTAGTAACTGTACCGATCGTAAAAACAACAATTCCTCACCAAGTAATTGGACGCTTTGGAGCAGGTAACGTACTTCTTAAGCCTGCATCTGAAGGTACTGGGGTAATTGCTGGTGGACCTGTACGTGCAGTATTGGAACTTGCTGGTGTAGGTGACATCCTTTCTAAGTCACTTGGATCTAACAACCCAATCAACATGGTTCGTGCAACTATCGAAGGTTTGAAAAATTTAAAGCGTGCTGAAGACGTTGCGAAACTTCGCGGTAAATCAGTACAAGAGCTTTTAGGTTAAGGAGGGAACTTTAGATGGCTAAGAAATTAGAAATCACCCTCACTCGTAGTGTTATCGGCCGTCCTGAAAACCAACGTATCGTTGTTAAGACACTTGGTTTGCGCAAAATGCACCAGACGGTTGTACACGAAGATAACGCGGCTATCCGCGGTATGGTTAACAAGGTGTCTCACCTTTTAACAGTGAAAGAATTAGAAGCTTAATAAGATAAATAAATCATGAGGAGGTGCTCAGATGAAACTTCATGAGTTGAAGCCATCAGAAGGATCCCGTAAAGTTCGCAACCGTGTAGGTCGCGGTATCGGATCAGGCAATGGTAAAACAAGTGGTCGTGGTCATAAAGGTCAAAACTCTCGTTCAGGCGGTGGTGTTAGACCTGGATTCGAAGGTGGACAAAATCCACTAGCACGTCGTTTACCGAAACGCGGATTCACAAACCCTACTCGTAAAGAGTATGCAGTTGTAAATCTTGAGAAGCTAGTTCGTTTTGAAGAGGGCACAGTAGTTACTCCGGAACTTCTTATCGAAACAGGAGTAGTTAGCAGTCTTAAAAACGGAATTAAAGTTCTAGGAAATGGCAAGTTAGAAGCTAAGCTTACAGTTAAGGCGCACAAATTCTCTGTTTCTGCTAAAGAAGCAATTGAAGCAGCGGGCGGAACTACTGAGGTGATCTAATGTTCCAGACAATCTCCAACATTATGCGTGTGGGTGATCTGAGAAACAAGATATTGTTTACACTTGCTATGCTGGTAGTGTTCCGTCTAGGAACATTTATCCCAGTACCAGGCGTAAATCGCGATGTACTGAAATTCAGTACAGGCGACAGTGCTAACATTTTTGGTTTTTTGAATACGTTTGGCGGTGGAGCTTTACAGAACTTCTCCATTTTCGCTATGGGTATCATGCCGTATATTACAGCATCGATCATCGTGCAGCTTCTGCAGATGGACGTTGTTCCTAAATTTACGGAGTGGAGTAAGCAAGGTGAAGTTGGGCGTAAGAAGTTAGCTCAATTCACTCGTTATGGAACTATTGTTCTTGGTTTTATCCAGGCAATCGGTATGTCTATCGGTTTTAACAATCTTTTCCCAGGACTTATTCAAAACCCTAGTATGTCTACGTATCTTTTTATCGCGTTAGTTTTAACTGCAGGTACTGCATTCTTAATGTGGTTAGGTGAGCAGATTACCCTTAAGGGGATTGGAAACGGAATTTCAGTTCTGATTTTTGCGGGGATTGCCGCAGCTATTCCTACAGCAGTTAACCAGCTTTTCACAACGCAATTTGAAGGTGGTAACGATCAGTTATTCATGCATATTGTAACGATTGTACTGCTTGCTCTTGCGATTGTACTCATTATTATGGGTGTTATCTTTATTCAACAAGGTGTTCGGAAAATCCCGATTCAGTATGCAAAGCGAGTCGTTGGAACAAAGCCTGTTGGCGGCCAGTCAACTCATCTTCCGATTAAAGTAAACGCAGCAGGTGTTATCCCGGTTATCTTCGCGATTTCCTTGATCATCACGCCAAGAACTGTTGCTGGCTTCTTCGGACAGAATGATGTAACGACTTGGATTATCAACACGTTTGACTACACGAAACCAGTCGGAATGATTATATATGCGCTCCTTATTATTGGATTCTCGTATTTCTATACGTTCATCCAAGTTAATCCGGAGCAAATGGCGGAAAACTTAAAGAAGCAGGGTGGATACATTCCTGGCATTCGTCCAGGAGCTAACACTCAAACTTATATAACAAGAATTCTGTATCGATTAACATTTGTTGGATCTCTATTCCTGGCTGCAATTGCAGTCCTGCCAGTTGTCTTTACAGCAATTCCAGGTTTGAACCTTCCGCCAGCCATTCAAATTGGTGGAACAAGCTTGCTGATTGTTGTAGGTGTGGCACTAGACACCATGAAGCAAATTGAGAGTCAGCTGATCAAGCGACACTACAAAGGCTTCATAAAATAAGAGCACGGGAAGATTCATCTTCCCATCATGCTCTTAAAAAAAGACGATTGTGATTTATGGAGGGATTAGATGTATCTAGTCTTAATGGGATTACCCGGAGCAGGTAAGGGTACTCAAGCAGAAAGAATTGTTGAGAAATACGGAATACCTCATATCTCTACTGGAGATATGTTCCGAGCAGCAATTAAAGAGGAGACTCCTCTTGGACTTGAGGCAAAATCGTATATGGATGCGGGTAACCTCGTTCCTGACGAAGTTACAATCGGTATCGTACGTGACCGACTTTCTAAAAAGGACTGCGAAAAAGGATATTTACTAGATGGATTCCCTCGGACAGTTGCCCAAGCGGAAGCACTGGAAGAAATCACAACTGAGCTAGGAAGAACAATTGATTATGTGTTAAACATTTCAGTAGATTCTGATCAGCTTATGCAGCGATTAACAGGTCGTCGGATTTGCCAAACATGCGGAAGCACGTATCATGTAATATTCAACCCGCCAAAGGTTGAAGGAGTATGTGATAAAGACGGCGGTACGCTTATCCAACGTCAAGATGATAATGAAGAGACCGTTCGAAACCGTTTAAATGTAAACATGAAGCAGGCTAAACCACTGCTTGATTTTTATGGTGAAAAAGGTTACCTGAAAAACATGAATGGTGATCAGGATATCGACAAAGTCTTTCAAGACATTGACCAACTTATTGGGGGATTGGCGAAATGATAATCTGCAAAACACCGCGAGAGATTGAAATCATGCGGGAGGCAGGTCGCATTGTTGCCTTAACTCATCAAGAGTTAAAAAAACACATTAAGCCTGGCATAACTACTAAGGAACTGGATAAAATTGCTGATACGTTTATCCGCAGCCAAGGTGCAATTCCTTCATTTAAAAACTATAATGGTTTTAGTGGAAGCATCTGTGCTTCTGTAAATGAAGAACTTGTGCACGGAATTCCAGGTAAACGCGTACTCAACCATGGCGACATTATCTCTATAGATATTGGGGCGAAGTACAAAGGATACCACGGTGACTCCGCTTGGACGTATGGAGTTGGCGAGATTTCAGATGAAGCTCAAAAACTTCTGGATGTAACCGAAGAGTCTTTATATAAAGGACTTGAAAAAGCAAAAGCCGGTGCCCGGTTAACTGACATTTCTCATGAGATACAAAAGTATGCTGAGGGTGAAGGGTTTTCTGTTGTTCGCGAATATGTCGGACACGGAATAGGCCAGGACTTACATGAGGACCCGCAAATTCCTCATTATGGACCGCCTGGTAAAGGGCCGGTGCTAAAAAAGGGCATGGTTCTAGCAATAGAGCCTATGATTAATGCGGGAACTCGCTATGTTCGAACATTATCCGATAACTGGACGGTTGTCACAACGGATGGCAAATGGTGTGCTCACTTTGAACACACGGTTGTCATTACGGAAGAAGGCTTTGAAATCTTAACAAAGATCTAAGTGAAGGTGATGAGATGGTAAGCGAATCTGATTCGGTACCGAACATAGGTCAACTGGTTCGGATACTAAAAGGAAGAGACGCAGATCGGTTAGGTGTGATTGTCGGTATTCTCGATGGGCGTTTCGTCCTCGTAGCAGATGGTGACAAGAGAAAGTTTGATCGAGCCAAGCGCAAGAACCTAAACCACTTAGAACTGCTGGATTTTACTTCTCCGGAAGTTGTTAAAAGCATTCTTGAAACAGGTCGTGTAACCAATGGCAAATTGCGTTATGCAGTAGCGAAGTTTTCCGACGAGAAAGTCATTGCTCTGAAGAAGGGAGATCAAGTCGATGGCTAAAGATGATGTTATTGAGGTCGAAGGTACAGTAATTGAACCTCTTCCGAACGCCATGTTTCGTGTTGAACTAGAAAACGGACACAAAGTTCTAGCGCACGTTTCTGGAAAGATTCGTATGCACTACATTCGAATTCTTCCAGGGGATAAAGTAACCGTAGAATTGTCTCCGTATGACTTATCACGTGGTCGTATAACGTATCGTTTTAAATAATCAATGTACTCCGTGACATAAGGAGGTTATAAACAATGAAGGTAAGACCATCAGTCAAGCCAATATGTGAAAAATGTAAAGTGATTCGCCGCAGAGGCACTGTAATGGTGATCTGTGAAAATCCGAAACATAAACAAAAACAAGGTTAATATACAGGAGGTGCAAAAATTATGGCACGTGTTGCAGGTGTAGATATTCCTCGTGATAAGCGAGTAGTAATCTCTTTAACATACATCTTCGGTATCGGTAAAACAAAAGCACAGCAAATTCTTGCTGGAGCTGGAGTTTCTGAAGATACACGCGTTCGTGATCTTACTGAAGATGAATTAAATAAAATCCGCGAAGTCATCGATGGACACAAAGTGGAAGGTGACCTTCGTCGTGAAGTATCACTAAACATCAAGCGTCTAATCGAGATCGGAGCATATCGTGGTGTTCGTCATCGTCGTGGATTACCAGTACGTGGTCAAAACACGAAGAACAACTCCCGTACTCGTAAAGGACCTCGTCGTACAGTAGCGAATAAGAAAAAGTAAGTAAAGGAGGTAAACTCTAAATGGCAAAAGCACGTAAGACTAATACACGTAAACGTCGTGTCAAAAAGAATGTTGAAGTCGGCGTAGCACATATCCGTTCTACATTCAACAACACGATCATTACGATCACTGACACGCACGGGAACGCAATCTCTTGGGCGACTGCTGGTCACCTAGGATTTAAAGGTTCTCGTAAGTCTACTCCGTTCGCAGCACAAATGGCAGCTGAAACAGCTGGTAAAACTGCAATGGAACATGGTATGAAAACGTTGGAAGTATCCGTTAAAGGACCTGGTGCTGGACGTGAAGCAGCAATCCGTGCCCTTCAAGCGGTAGGCTTAGAAGTAACAGCTATTCGTGACGTTACTCCTGTACCTCACAACGGTTGCCGCCCGCCAAAACGCCGTCGCGTGTAACAATATACACGGTATATATTTCTATAACTTGTCTATAATGGTTATAGTGAAAGTTTTGGTAAATGATAAGTCGGAATGCCTATGGGGAATTTCGGCTGGAAATCTCCAGCCGAGATTCGACGTTTGAAGGAGGGTTCAGTTGAATGATCGAAATCGAAAAGCCAAGAATTGAGACGGTTGAAATCAGCGACGATGCCACATACGGAAAGTTTGTTGTTGAACCACTTGAACGTGGATACGGGACTACACTAGGCAACTCCTTGCGTCGTATCTTGTTGTCCTCACTACCTGGTGCAGCAGTTACATCTATTCAGATTAATGGCGTATTGCATGAGTTCTCTACAGTTGAAGGTGTAGTTGAAGATGTTACAACCATCATCTTAAACCTAAAGAAACTTGCAATGAAGATTTACTCTGATGAAGAGAAGACACTTGAAATCGATGTACAAGGTGACGGTGTTGTAACAGCTGGCGACATTACGCATGACAGCGATGTTGAAGTCCTTAACCCGGATCTTCATATCGCAACACTAGCAAAAGGAGCTCATTTCCAAATGAAGCTTCATGCTAAACGTGGTCGTGGTTATGTACAGGCAGAAGGCAATAAACGCGAAGACCTGCCGATCGGAGTAATTCCTGTTGATTCCATTTACACGCCAATTTCTCGTGTAAACTATCAAGTGGAAAACACTCGTGTAGGACAAGTAACAAACTATGATAAGCTAACGCTTGATGTATGGACAGATGGGAGCATTCGTCCAGAGGAAGCAGTTTCTCTTGGTGCGAAGATCATTAGCGAACATTTAAACATTTTTGTTGGCTTAACAGATCAAGCTCAGAACGCTGAGATTATGGTAGAAAAAGAAGAAGACCAAAAAGAAAAAGTACTTGAGATGACGATCGAAGAACTTGATCTTTCTGTTCGTTCTTATAACTGCCTAAAGCGTGCTGGCATTAATACAGTTCAAGAACTTGCGAATAAGTCTGAAGAAGACATGATGAAAGTACGCAACCTTGGAAAGAAATCTCTTGAAGAAGTTCAAGAGAAACTTGAAGAGCTAGGTCTTTCATTACGCGCTGACGATTAATTCGTAATACGCGCTTTTTCAAGACGAGAGAGAAACGCGCAGAGGAGGGAATACAAGCATGGGATACCAAAAGTTAGGTCGTGTATCTGCGGTTCGTAAAGCAATGCTTCGTGATTTAGCTACTGATTTAATCATCAACGAGCGTATTGAAACTACAGAAGCACGTGCAAAAGAAGTTCGTAAATTTGCTGAGAAAATGATTACGCTTGGTAAGCGTGGAGACCTTCATGCTCGCCGTCAAGCTGCATCGTTCCTTCGTAACGAAGTAGCAGACGCTGAGTCTGGACAAAGATCTCTACAAAAGCTTTTCAGTGATCTTGCACCTCGCTATGCAGAGCGTAACGGTGGTTACACTCGCATCGCAAAAATCGGCCCTCGCCGTGGTGATGGTGCACCAATGGTTATCATTGAATTAGTTTAATAAAACGTATGAAAGGGCGGGATCAAGTCTTCAATGACAATCTTGCCCTTTTTTATTTTATCCTGAACATTTAAGTTGTATCAGGAATGTTAGAAATGTGTGAGTGGATTGGGTATTTGTATTGAGGTTGAGGGTATACAGTGTTTGAGTGTTGTCGTGTTGTGTCGACTCGCCGATATATGAGCCTAACTCGCGGGAATATAGCCAAAACTCGCGGGATTAATTATGAAATTTCTAGGATTATTCCGAAAAAATCTCGAATTAATGGCTAAAATACCCCATTTGGTATAAGTGATAACTAGTTATAAGAGCCGAGTCGGAATTTTTTTAAGGAAAAATAGCAGAATTGAATCCACAGAAAGAAATTAGCGGATTTCAAGCCTCCGATGGAAAAGAGGTTTGTTGAGAAAACCTCGCTAAAAGTAACAAAGTAACAATGCTATAAGACTAATATTGAGCAGAGAGCAGCTTAGAATGAGCAGCAGTTAAGAGGAGGATGTCACATGGAAAACATCATTACCGTTAAAGATGTGACCTTTAATTATCCAGGAGAAGAGACACCCACACTTAAAGGTGTAACGCTAGACGTACACAAAGGGGAGTGGCTTTCGATTGTGGGTCATAACGGCTCTGGGAAGTCCACGTTGGCAAAAATGCTTAACGGACTGTTGTTGCCTAGCGAAGGGACTGTTTATGTCTCACAGTACACGACAGGCCTTCCAAATGACATTTGGGAAGTAAGAAGACTTGTAGGGATGGTCTTTCAAAATCCTGATAATCAGTTCGTAGGCACAAGCGTACAAGATGATATTGCGTTTGGGCTTGAAAATTTCGGCGTACCGCGTGAAGAGATGGTTAAGCGTATCAATGAAAGTGTAGCAAGAGTGGGAATGGAAGCTTTCTTAAACCAAGAACCTCATCAGTTATCCGGTGGTCAGAAGCAAAGAGTCGCGATCGCTGGAATATTGGCGCAGAAACCTTCTGTAATCGTTTTGGATGAGGCGACATCGATGCTTGATCCGATCGGTCGGATTGAAGTTATCGAGACCGTGCGCGAACTGAATAAAAAAGAGGGCATCACTGTCATTTCCATCACTCATGATTTAGAGGAAGCGCTAAGTGCAGACAGAGTTGTCGTTATGAAAATGGGAGAGAAGGCAGCTGAGGGCGTACCTGAAGACATTTTTCAACAGCGTGAACTGTTGAAATCGGCCGGTCTGGATTTACCGTTTTCACTAAAGTTAAGTGAGGCTCTTCGCCAACAAGGTGTGGAGCTCGATAAAAGCTATTTAACGCAGGAAGAGCTGGTGAATGCATTATGGAAATTAGCATAAACCGTCTAGAGCATAAATACATGGAGGGAACACCGTTCGAGAGACGGGCGCTACATGATATTAACCTCGATATCCCGGATGGTACATTCCTTGCTTTGATCGGACATACCGGCTCTGGAAAGTCGACGCTTATTCAGCATCTTAATGGACTGTTAAAGCCTTCAGCAGGCTCGATAAAGATGGGCAGTACTGAACTTAAAGCTGGCGGAAAGAAGCAAGATTTAAAATCACTTCGAAAAAAAGCGGGAATCGTCTTTCAATATCCTGAGCATCAGCTTTTTGAAGAAACGGTTGAAAAAGATATCATGTTCGGTCCGCGGAATTTTGGTGTGTCAGAGGAAACAGCGAAACGCACAGCTGCTAAAGTAATTGAGATGGTAGGACTTCCTGAGAGTGTTTTAAGTAAGTCTCCTTTTGATTTAAGCGGTGGCCAGATGCGCCGTGTGGCGATTGCAGGTGTTCTCGCTATGAATCCTGAAGTGCTGATTTTGGACGAGCCTACAGCAGGACTAGATCCAGCGGGGCGTGTTGAAATTATGGAGTTGTTCTATTCACTTCATGAAAGAAACAACCTCACTACGATACTTGTTACTCACAGTATGGAGGATGCGTCGAGGTACGCCGATGAGATCGCTGTGATGCATAAAGGTGAACTATATCTGCATGGTAAACCGACTGACATCTTTAGTGAGCGAGAAGCTCTCCAGAAAGCAGGATTAGATGTGCCAGAGACCGTTCAATTTTTACAAAAGTGGAACGAGAAGTCTGGACTGAATCTTGCATTATCGAAGTTTACAGTGGAAGAGCTGGCTAAACAAGTTAGTCAGAGTCTGAAGAAGAGGGGGAACTAATATGCTGCAGAATGTAATCATCGGGCAGTATTATCCAGCTTCCTCTCCACTTCATCGAATGGATTCACGTTCGAAGCTTATTGCTGCTTTCTTTTATTTGTTTATCGTCTTTTTGGCGAACAACTGGGTGACTTATGGTGTACTGATCGCTTTTACGTTTGTAACGATCCGTTTATCAAAAGTGCCACTACGCTTTTTGTATAAAGGATTAAAGCCGATCCTTTTACTCGTCGTGTTTACGATGCTATTGCATATTTTCTTAACGAAGGAAGGCGATCTGCTTTATAAAGCAGGCTTTCTTGAAATTTACGAAGGCGGAGTGATTCAAGGGATATTCATCGCACTAAGGCTTTTGCTCCTTGTAATGATGACGTCACTTTTGACATTAACGACAACACCGATTGATATTACCGACGGGTTGGAGCATCTATTAGGACCTTTGAAGAAGTGGAAACTCCCTGTACATGAATTCGCGTTAATGATGTCGATCTCACTCCGGTTTATTCCAACGCTCTTACAAGAGACGGAAAAGATCATGAAGGCACAGATGGCACGTGGTGCTGATTTCACGAGCGGACCGATCAAAGAACGAGCAAAGGCTTTTGTACCGCTGTTGGTACCGTTATTTGTTTCTTCGTTTAAGAGGGCTGAAGAACTCGCTCTTGCGATGGAAGCGAGAGGATACCGCGGTGGTGAAGGAAGAACGAGACTTCGTGCTCTAGAGTGGCATCAGCGTGATACGTTTGCACTGCTGTTATTAGCATTGCTGACACTTTCGCTATTCTTATTACGCAATTAAAAGGAGATTGGACATGGCTCGTATGAAAGTAACCGTGGCCTATGATGGTACTGAGTTTGCCGGATACCAAATACAGCCTAGTGGCAGAACGGTGCAAGGAACGATTCAGACCGTCCTGCAAAAGATGCATAAAGGGAAACCTGTAGGGATTTATGCCTCAGGTCGAACAGATGCGGGTGTTCATGCCATCGGTCAAGTGTTTCATTTTAATACACCTATGGACTTAGCTGTAGAAGCTTGGGGTAAGGCATTGAATGCGATGCTTCCAAATGATATTCTAATAAAAGACATTGAGATGGTCAGCGATTCGTTTCACTCTCGTTTCTCTGCAACAGGCAAAGAGTATCACTATAAAATTCTACGAAGTAAGCAACCAGACGTGTTCCAAAGAAATCATATGTTTCATTTTCCCTATCCTTTAAACATAGAGGATATGAAACAAGCTGCATCGTTATTTTTAGGTACACATGACTTTACTTCTTTTTCATCAGCGAAGTCGGAAGTGGAAGACAAAATTCGTACGATCTTTGCTTTTGATGTTGAAGAAGAGGGAAATGTCCTAACGCTGAAGGTAAGAGGCAGTGGATTTTTATATAACATGGTTCGCATTCTTGTTGGTACACTATTAGAAGTGGGACAGGGGAAGCTCAAACCCCATGAGATCTCAGCGATTATAAAAAGCAAGGACCGAGCGCTGGCTGGAAAAACAGCACCGGCAAACGGACTCTATCTCTTTCATGTAGATTACGAAGATAAAACGGAATAATATTTAGGATACGCTTGACATCGTTGTTTATATATTATAAGATATTATTTGGTATTTCTACAGATATCGTCCACATGCCCCGTGTAGATATCTCGGGAAATGTTCACATGAATATAATGAAATTTGATTGAAGATACAGGAGGGAAAACACATGCGTACGACTTTCATGGCGAAAGCTTCTGAAGTAGAACGTAAATGGTTTGTGATCGACGCTGAAGGCAAAACACTTGGACGTCTATCCAGTGAAGTTGCATCTATCCTTCGCGGTAAGCATAAGCCTATTTATACACCACACGTTGACACTGGTGATCATGTAATCATCATCAACGCTGAGAAGATTGAATTAACAGGTAAGAAATTAACAGACAAAATTTACTACCGCCACACTGGTCACCCAGGTGGACTGCGTACGAGAACTGCATTAGAAATGCGTACAACTCGTCCAGTTCAAATGCTTGAGCTAGCAATCAAAGGTATGCTTCCAAAGAACAGCCTTGGTCGCCAAATGTTCAAAAAGCTTCACGTTTACGCTGGAGCTGAGCACAACAACCAAGCACAAAAACCTGAAAACTACGAGTTACGCGGATAAAAAGGAGGGTATTTACGTGGCACAAGTACAATATTATGGCACTGGACGTCGTAAGCACTCCGTAGCGCGTGTACGATTAGTTCCTGGTGAAGGCCGTATCGTAATCAACGGACGTGACATTGACGAATTTTTCGGATTAGAAACTTTAAAGCTTATCGTTAAGCAACCACTTAACACAACTGAAACAACTGACAAGTATGACGTATTAGTTACTGTTCATGGCGGTGGATACACTGGACAAGCAGGAGCTATCCGTCACGGTATCTCTCGTGCGCTTCTAGAAGCAGATCCTGAGTACCGCGGTTCTCTTAAAGCAGCTGGATTCCTTACTCGTGACGCTCGTATGAAAGAGCGTAAGAAGTACGGACTTAAAGGCGCTCGTCGTGCACCTCAGTTCTCAAAACGTTAATTCTTATTACGTTTATCAAAACCCTGTTCTCTTTTCGAGAGCGGGGTTTTTTATATGTGATTTACCTCTGATTTAGGAAGATTGAGTCTAATTCCCAATCATTAAGCCTGATTCGA
The DNA here is from genome assembly GCF_016401385.1 of Fictibacillus halophilus. Lineage (NCBI taxonomy): Bacteria > Bacillati > Bacillota > Bacilli > Caryophanales > Fictibacillaceae > Fictibacillus > Fictibacillus halophilus. Next base: position 55,509 of record NZ_JAEACF010000005.1, read on the forward strand.
GAAAATTGAATCTGATTTTAAATAATTAGTCTGATCACAAATAATTAAGTCTAGAAAAGAAAAATTAAGTCTTTCGCAAATCCTGTATATTTACCAACCCCTCACCATTACATCTTCTCGCAGTAAGTTTATTCCCATCTTTTATGAAGTGTCGTGAAGCCATCTCTGGAGAAAATATAGATATGGAAAACACAACTTGATGAAAGGGGAGGTAATAATGGCAATCGTTTTAAACAACTTTAAAGAAAAGCAACGCTTCAAAAAAGAAACGTTCGAGCGGAAAGTACTTCGGGACTTATCCCTTGCTACCATAAAAAAAGAATTTCAGCGTTTGTTTCAACCATTTTTTCAATACTCGCTTCTTTATCAAAATGACATTGAAGATGCATGCATCGACATGGCGATCGATTCTTATCTTTTAGGCGCAGGCTATAGCCGGTTTGCTTATCATGGGGAAACGTTAGAAAAGATCAAAGAAAGGGCATATGCCAAACAAAAGGCAATCGCTGACGGTCTTTTTGAATATTGGCAGTTCTGGTGCTGGGGTACAGAGATGATGATGGAATCCCTTCATCTTTGCTGTGAGGCATTCGTTCATATTTGGTGGATGGAAGGCTATAAAAACGGTGAAAAACGCTACCGCATGAAGCTGCAATAATCAGTTATAAATTTCTTCTTGTCCCATATACATAATGTTATATGGCTTGTATAGGGGGACAAAACATGAAGAAGTGGGTGAAGGGAGCCGCATTTGCACTTGGATGCGCAGTCCTTATCTTTATTTTCACCTATCATTTTTTAGATGATGATTCGTGGCGCTCGTGGAACATGCCGCTCTCTGGAAAGATTATCGTAATTGACCCAGGTCATGGCGGAGCTGACGGTGGTGCGGTTGGTGATGGAGAAGTTCTTGAAAAAGAGATCGCTTTAAACATTTCCGTTTTACTTCGAGATTATTTACAAGAAGCGGGAGCACTGGTCATCATGACACGAGAGACGGACACGGATCTTGCAAACGAAGGCACAAAAAAATTGCGACACCGCAAGTATGAAGATTTAAAAGAACGAAAAAGAATCATTAACGAGAATCATGCGGACTTATTTATTTCCATTCATCTCAATTCTTTGCCTTCATCCAGGTGGAGAGGCGCCCAAGTCTTTTATCATCCTGGTAAAGAAGACGGAGAAGCCGTATCTAAATTCATTCAAGATGAGATCAAACGAAATTTAAACAATACGAACCGATTCGCAAAATCCATAGAAGGTTTATACTTGCTTCGAACTGCAGAAGTACCAGGAGCGTTAGTCGAAGTCGGTTTCTTATCCAATCCATCGGAACGCGAGCTGTTAAAAACAGAATCGTATCAAAAAAGCATAGCCGCATCGATCTACCAAGGGATGCTGCGCTTTTATTCAAATGAAACCCCACCAACATCTCCTCTTGATTGATAAGAGGGGATCTTTTGTTTGGAGTGGACAGTAAAAATACCGAAGTGGACAGTATTTCTTAGGAAGTGGACAGTATTTTCATAAAAGTCGATAGTAAGTGCTCGTATCACCCGTAGCGGGCCTCCTCACTTAAACGAAATTCACACATATAAAAAACCGCTTACATGATTGTCGGTGGGGGTTGTGATATACTGAAAAGGAATTTTACAGGTAAAGGATGTGTCTATGTGCTTACAGAAGAAAAAGTCATCGAGCTGTTAGGTCCTATTCAAGACCCTTATTTACATAAAAGCATGGTCGACTCAGGAAGTATTCGTGAGTTGAAGATAAAAGAAGGATATGTGGGGCTGAAAATTGGCTTAGCACATACGGGAACACCTGAACAAATGCAGCTGCAGCAGCAGATCGTTCAAGTGTTAAAGAACGCTGGCGTAGAATCTGTCGGACTTCGGTTTGAAAAAAGAGACGACATTACGGCAGTTGATCCAAGTGAAGCAGGGACGCAAAGTGCACCAACTACTCTTCTTTCTGAAAACAGCAAGACTCAATTTATTGCAATCGCCAGTGGTAAGGGTGGTGTAGGTAAATCAACGGTTTCTGTAAACTTAGCCGTTGCTCTTGCGAGGCTTGGGAAAAAGGTCGGATTGATCGATGCTGACATTTATGGATTCAGTGTTCCAGATATGATGGGAATTACGGAGCGTCCGAAAGTGAAAGGCGATCGTATCTTTCCGGTTGAACGTTTTGATGTAAAAGTAATCTCAATGGCATTTTTCGTTGAAGATAACGCACCTGTTATCTGGCGCGGACCGATGCTCGGGAAGATGCTCATGAATTTCTTTAGCGAAGTGGAGTGGGGAGATCTAGACTATGTTCTCCTAGACTTACCGCCTGGTACAGGTGACGTGGCACTGGATGTTCACAAGATGCTTCCGAAATGTAAAGAAGTGATCGTAACGACACCTCATGCTACAGCAGCTTTCGTAGCAGCACGTGCGGGAACGATGGCGATCAAGACAAACCATGAAGTACTTGGTATCGTAGAGAACATGTCGTACTTCCAAAGCGGATCTACAGGTGAAAAGGAATATGTATTCGGCAAAGACGGCGGAAAACGTTTAGCAGAAGAATTAAATGTACCGTTGCTTGGACAAATACCGCTTGGTCAGCCCGAAATAAAAGAAGATGACTTTGCGCCGAGTGTGTATGAACAAACACATCCGATTGGTGAACACTATATTCAGATGGCAAAGAAAATTATTGATAAGACAAACTAAAGAAAAAAAGCCTTCCGATTGTCGGGAGGCTTTTATTGTGGGCTCGTGGATTCTTCTTGTTCTTGTTCGCTGCCGGATGAAGCTTCTTTTTCTTTTTTAGAGATGGACTGATCAATCTCTTCGTGAGCCACTTTTTTCAGCATTTCTTGAATCTGAGCTTGTACGATTGGACTTTCAAACGTTTCAAGCATTACTTTTTTCATTTCTTTTCTAACAGGCTGTGTATCAACGAGTGATAATAATTTTTCTGCCATTTGCGGATTCTGCATAATTTTCATAACTTCTGCTTGATATTGTGGATCTTTGATAAGGTCTTTCATCAACTTCTCGTGTTCTTTTCGCATACTTTTTGCAAAAGCTACTGAGAACTTCGGATCTTTAAAAAGGGTCTGCCAAAACTTTTGGCCCTTTTCAGAAAGAAGCTGCTTTTCAATCGTCTGTTTGATGACTTCTTGATCAATGAGTATATCTTGTTGAATTTCTTTATCTGATAGCACTTCTTTAATTGCTTTTTTTCCTTCATCTGTCTTCAAGAGGTCGACAAGCATCTTTTTTGTTGCTTCATAATCGACCTGGGAACTGCCTTGGGCTTCTTGAGCACAGCCCGAAAGAGCAGCAAGAGAGATACAAAAGAGGAAAATGTATATTTTTTTCAATGTAATTCCTCCTCCTTTCAAGTTGAGCTCGATACTTATAGGATTGATTTTTAACACGTATTTATACTGGTTATTTAAAGGAAAACTGGCAATTTAAAAAAGACATTGGTACAATCGTTACGGAGCATGTTAGAGGGGGAAAACAGGCGTGAAAATTAGAAGTTGGATCTTTTTATTCTTTACCACATTGTTAATTGGGATTGTCAGTGCAATCACAGTTGGTCTTATATTAAAGTTTCCTGAAGACAGCAGCGCTTTAGAAGTACTTCTATATATTTTTGGATTGATCGGTTTTGGCGCGTTGTTCAGTGTATTTAGTCAGATGGGCTTTTTTGCTTATTTAACCGTTCACCGCTTTGGCCTTGGTATCTTCAAAAGTCATCGCCTTTGGAATGGTGTTCAACTTGTATTGATTGCGGTCGTACTATTCGATCTGTTCTATTTACGATATACATCTTTTCACAAAGAAGGCGACAGCCTAGTTAACTACATTCTAATACCGCTTGCGATTTTAGCGTACGGTTTGATCATTGCATATGTAAAAGTAAAACAAACAACGAGTGTAGCATTCATCCCAACGTTATTTTTCATCACAGTAGTAACCATTTTAGAGTGGGTGCCAGTGTTGAAAGAAAACAATACCCTTTCGCTTTGGATGGGTTTTGTTCCGATAATGCTTTGTAATACGTATCAAATTTTAATGTTGCATCGTCTGTTGCAGTCAAATCAAACTAAATCATCTAAACAAACAAAGCCCACTGCCTTATAAGGCAGGGGCTTTTCTTTCATTCATCAGTTAACCTCTTTACTATTTGCCTCGGTATTCGCGATCATTTCACTTACACTTACAAATTTGAAACCATCGTCGCGCAGTTTATCGATAATCGTAGGAAGTGCTTTGTGCGTTTGCTTTACGGAATCAGATGCATGAAGCAAGATGATGTCTCCCGCTTTCGTCTCATTAGTCGCAGTCGTAACAATTCGATCTACTCCAGGGTTTTTCCAATCTTTCGTGTCGATGCTCCAATGAACTACCGTATGATTGAGATCTTCAGAAATGTTCAATACACGCTCATCAAAATTACCATTAGGTGGACGAATGAGAGAAGTCATCTTTCCAGATACCTTTTTAATCTTCTCCTGAGCTAAGAGGATATCCCTTTTGATCTGTTTATCTTCCCAATCCGTATAGCTTTTGTATTGATATCCAAGACTGGCTACTTCATGACCATCCTTCACAATTCGTTCAACGATCTCAGGATGACGTTCAGCCCAAGCGGCTGATAAGAAAAAAGTGCAATTCTTAACGCCCTTATCTTTTAAGATGTCCAAGATTGGTGTAACTCGCTTGTCGCCCCAGCTGATATCAAACGTAAGAGATACTTTATTTCCTTGGTCTTCTCCCTTATAAATCGCTCGGGGTCCATCTTCAGATGAAAAAACAGATAGTTGCTGTTGCCCTACAAATGCAAGTGAAGCAGCAAAGAACGCTGCAAATACAACAACCATGTATTGTTTCACTTTCTTGCCGTTAACAACAAAGAAAAATTTCATAAAACCGTCTACCCCCTGTCCATCTTCCTTACAAAATATCTATGATGAAAGGGACAAGATATACCGAAAATTTAGACAATCCAATAAAATAATAACTCCTGCTTTTCATGGCCATAATGGTAAAAGAAAAAATAAGCGGGGTGTCGTCCATTGTCTTTGGTAGGAATGCTATTGAATCATCAAGAACTTCATGAATTTGAGTATGTATTGAAAAAAGAGATGGAAGAACTAAGGTTTGATCTTGAAGATCATAAGATAGATGCTATTGTGAAATCTGTATTAGAAGATAGGTATCAGATCATTTATCGTTTATTCTGCAGGTTCGCAAAGCCATCCGACTGCAGAAGGTACTTAAGGCGAAAACAAAGAAATTAACTTTTTTTCAAATAACTATTGACCATATTATCAAGAAGGTGGTATATTACTTCTTGTCGCTTTTACAGCGGCTGAAACAAACGAAACAAACAAATTAAGAATCACTTAAAAAAAGCTGTTGACATCAACTAGCCAACGGTGGTATCTTATAAAAGTCGCCAAAATGAGCGACACACCAAACACACAGTTCTTTGAAAACTGAACAAAAGAAATAGGTAAGGAATTAAGAATTAATTCCGTCAGTTTTAAAATCGTGCAAGACAAACACTTTTATGGAGAGTTTGATCCTGGCTCAGGATGAACGCTGGCGGCGTGCCTAATACATGCAAGTCGAGCGAATGATGAGGAGCTTGCTCCTCTGATTTAGCGGCGGACGGGTGAGTAACACGTGGGTAATCTGCCTGTAAGACGGGGATAACTCCGGGAAACCGGGGCTAATACCGGATAATAAGAGAAGAAGCATTTCTTCT
>NZ_JAEACF010000006.1 GCF_016401385.1 Fictibacillus halophilus
AGAAGAAATGCTTCTTCTCTTATTATCCGGTATTAGCCCCGGTTTCCCGGAGTTATCCCCGTCTTACAGGCAGATTACCCACGTGTTACTCACCCGTCCGCCGCTAAATCAGAGGAGCAAGCTCCTCTTCATTCGCTCGACTTGCATGTATTAGGCACGCCGCCAGCGTTCATCCTGAGCCAGGATCAAACTCTCCATAAAAGTGTTTGTCTTGCTCGATTTTATTACTGACGGAATTAATTCTTAATTCCTTACCTATTTCTTTTGTTCAGTTTTCAAAGAACTTTTTGTTTCGTTTTTGTTAGTCGCTCGTTTTGGCGACTTTATTAGATTACCATGTCGCAACCCTCGTTGTCAACAGCTTTTTTCAAAAACTTTTAATCGTTTATGTAATGCTCATCAACATGTCAGTATTCCTTGCGACGAAGAATAATATACCATCATTTTCGCTCTTGTACAATAGTTTTTACGAAAAAAAGATAACTTTTATTAAGTTCTTTTCAAGGGTTTGCAACACATACAAAATACAGCGCTCGAATCACTTTTTTATACAAGATATAGTAAGATCATAATCTTGAACAACACCTTAATTATGATACTCGTTTTACAAATTCCTATACTTACTTCCTCATAAAATCAAAAAGCCAGCAAGAAGCTGGCTTTTTGTCTTGATTATTTTTCAGAATGACGCATTTGTGGGAATAATAGAACGTCTCGAATTGATGGTGAGTTTGTTAACAGCATCACTAGACGATCGATTCCGATTCCTAGTCCACCTGTAGGAGGCATACCATATTCAAGTGCCTCTACAAAGTCTTCATCCATCATATGCGCTTCGTCATTCCCTTCAGCGCGTTCTTTTAATTGCTCTTCAAAACGTTCACGCTGATCGATTGGGTCATTTAGCTCAGAGAATGCATTAGCATGCTCACGCCCGACAATAAATAGCTCAAAACGATCAGTAAAGCGAGGGTCCTCAGGATTCTTCTTCGCTAAAGGTGAGATTGCAACTGGGTGACCATACACAAATGTAGGCTGAATCAGTTTTTCTTCTACAAAGTGCTCAAAGAATTCATTTACAACATGACCATAAGACATGTTGTCTTTTACAGGTACATTATGTTCTTTCGCTAGGGTGCGAGCTTCTTCGTCAGTCATTTCAGGCCAGAAGTCTACGCCAGCTGCTTCTTTAATCGCATCGACCATGTGTACTCTTTTCCAACGCGGCTTAAGATCTACTTCATAGTCTCCGTAAGTTACAGTTGTTGTGCCTAATACATCTTGTGCGATATGAGCTACCAAATTCTCCGTCAATTCCATGATATCAAGGTAATCTGCGTATGCTTCATACAGCTCGATCATCGTAAATTCCGGATTATGACGAGTTGATACTCCTTCATTACGGAATACGCGGCCGATCTCATACACTTTTTCAAGTCCACCTACGATAAGGCGCTTAAGGTGAAGTTCGATCGCGATTCGCATGTAAAGCTCCATATCAAGTGCATTATGATGCGTGATGAACGGACGAGCAGAAGCTCCACCAGGAATTGAATGCATGGTTGGCGTTTCTACTTCTAAATAACCATTGTCATCTAAGTAACGGCGCATAGAACGGATGATCTTAGAACGAGAAATGAAGGTATCTTTTACTTCAGGGTTCATGATTAGATCAACATAACGTTGACGGTAGCGCTGTTCAACGTCTTTAAGCCCATGAAACTTATCAGGAAGTGGACGCAGGGATTTTGTTAATAACTGAAAATCCTTCGCTTTAATAGAAAGCTCTCCTACTTTTGTTTTAAAGACAAGTCCTGTTACCCCTACCCAGTCACCGATATCAATCGTATTGAATAGTTCGTATTGCTCATCACCAACAGCATCTAATCTTACATAGATCTGGATCTTTCCAGACAAGTCTTGAATGTGAGCAAATCCCGCTTTCCCTTTTCCGCGTTTTGTCATGATACGACCCGCAAGAGTTACTGAGATCTCTTCATTATCAAGTTCTTCTTTTTCTTTTTCTCCGTATTCAGAAACGAGATCAGCTGCAGTATGTGTACGGTCGAACTTTGTACCGAAAGGATCTACTCCTTTTTCAGTTAATGCAGCTAACTTTTCTCTTCTAACACGAAGCAAGTCATTTAATTCTACTTCTTGGCTCATGGGAACACTCCTAGCTTTTAGCAGTTTTGAATATCAAGTATGGTATAAGATAAATCTTCGCCGAAAGGAACACGAACAGTAAATGTCGAGTGAACAGTTTTTCCAATCGCAGCTTTTGCAATGAGTGACTGTACAGAGATCATATTTTCGCGAGGATCAGCTTCAAAAGGATGTACGATCGTATACGTGTACCGTTCTTTGTAAACTGTATCTTCTATAGTAATGGTGGAGCCGGGTTCTACATGGTAACCCGCTTCCCTAACCATTGGCCATGTAATGGATTGAGCTAAAATATCTTTTATCTCAGACACCCGCGTATGAATGAATTCTTTTTCTAACGTGTTTCGGCATTCCTTTTTACGTTTTAATAGGTATTGTAGTTCTTTTTCTAAGTTCCTGGTGCCTTCTTGGGTGAGTTTGAGCATAGCCATAAGCTATTCCTCCTCCATTATAATAAAGAAAAACACCGGATGCTGAATCTGCTGTCTTTAAGCAAACAACAGCCAGTCATCTGATGATCTGGCTGTATGTTGCTAGTGTTAGCTGATTTTTTGTACTTCTTCTAATTGATCTACATAATCAAACAATAGTTTACTCATCTCTTCACGAGTAGTCATCTGGTTGATCGCGTTTCGAACAGAACCCGTTTGAGGCAAGCCTTTAAGATACCATGCTGTATGCTTTCTCATCTCTCTTGCAGCAACATCTTCACCTTTAAGGTCGATCAAACGATCCATATGAAGCATGCAGATGTTCATCTTTTCACGCGCAGTAGGTTCAGGCGCGATTATTCCGTTCTGTAGATATTGAACGGTTCGATAAAGCATCCATGGGTTACCGAGTGCAGCTCTTCCGATCATAACCCCGTCTACCCCATATTGATCCATACGGTCTTTCGCTTCTTGAGGAGAAGAGATATCACCGTTACCGATTACCGGAATAGATACGTTCTTCTTCACTTCACCGATGATGTCCCAATCTGCTACTCCTTCATACATTTGAACACGCGTACGGCCGTGTACAGCAACAGCAGCTCCTCCTGCACGTTCAACCGCCTGAGCATTCTTAACAGCATAGATATGATCTTCATCCCAACCGATACGCATTTTTACAGTTACGGGTTTCTGAACTGCATCGACCGTAGCCGCTACCATCTCATAAATCTTGTCAGGATCGAGCAGCCACTTTGCTCCTGCATCACATTTTGTGATTTTAGGAACCGGGCAACCCATGTTGATATCAATAATGTCTGCGTTCGTATTTTTATCTACGTATTTAGCAGCAGCCACTAGAGATTCACGTTCTCCTCCAAAGATCTGCAGGCTAAGTGGTTTTTCGCGTTCATCTACATAAAGCATCTTTAAAGATCTTTCGTTCTCATGCAGAATCCCTTTGTCACTCACCATTTCTGCACAGACGAGCCCGGCTCCGAACTCTTTTGCGATCAATCGGAAAGCAGGGTTGCACACACCAGCCATTGGTGCTAGAACTACCGGATTCTTCAAAGTAATATCACCTATTTTCAAGTTAAATATCACCTCGTTCCTCTTACTGTCTTTATATATTGATTTACTTATTGTAGTTCTTCTACGTTAATGCTGAATTGATCTGCAATTTTGTGTAGCAGATCTCCTTTGGGCTTTCGGCTGCCCCTTTCCACCTCACCAAGAACCGAAACTGAGATTCCGATATCTTTAGCAAGCTGTTCTTGGGTATAACCTTTTAACTTTCTGAACGCACGGATGCGTCTTCCCAGTCGGTCTTCTTCCATATGCGTACACCTTCTTTATCTCTTTGTTCGCAAAGGACTTGATGTAACGAAATTGATTTCTCCGGGTAACAATCATCTGGAGCAATTTCACATAGAGGTATGAGAACAAACGCCCTTTCAAGCATACGTGGATGCGGAATGGTTAACTCTTCCGTCTGTATACTTACACTATTATACAATAAAATGTCAAGGTCTATTGTTCGCGGTCCCCATTTTTGAACCCTTTTCCGGTCTAGTTTCGTCTCTACTTCTTGCAGTTTACTCAAAAGTGCCTGTGGAGAAAGAGAGGTTTTGAGTTTTAATGCTAAATTTAAGAACAATGGCTGATCAGTGACACCTACAGGATCTGTCTCATAGATCGAAGAGACGGATTCGATACGGATGTCATCAAACTGTTCTAATAAAGAAATGGCTTGTTTAAGCAATCCTTCTCGATCTCCCATATTCGAACCAACAGATAGATAAGCAATATGGTTACTCACCATCTATACACGTCCCCTTGTGATCTCAACTGCTACCGATTCATAATGCCCAGGGATCGGAGGATCTGGTTTGATCACTTTTACCATCACTTCATCAACCAACGTAAATCTGCCTAGTATGGAGGCAGAGATCGCTTCAGCCAATGTTTCCAAAAGCTTAACGGGCTCACCTTCTACGATTTCTTTAACTGCCCCGTATACCTCACCATAGTTGACTGTATGGTCTAGTTCATCAGAAAGTCCCGCTTTGGAAAGGTCCATTGATAATACTAAGTCCACGTTAAAACGTTGTCCAAGCTTTTGCTCTTCTTTAAACACACCGTGATAGCCATAAAACTTCATACCGTTCACATACATCTTATCCATGAGACACCGCTCCTTTTTTGAGCATGATGTCCATCATCTTCGTCATTCTGCTCATTTCTTTTACATCATGAACACGAACGATTGAGCAACCGCGTTCAATACCGAGGCAAACTGTCGCACCTGTACCTTCCATGCGCTCATCAACTGGCAGATCGAGTGCTTTTCCAATCATCGATTTACGTGAAGTTCCTAATAAGACAGGATAGCCCATCTTAACAATTTCATTCAGTCTTCTGATCGTTTCAAGATTTTGTTCGAACGTTTTAACAAAACCAACACCCGGATCTAGGATGATGTTGTCAGGATTAACGCCTGCCTTCACAGTTATCGCGATACTATGCTCTAGATCTGCGATTACATCTGGCATGAATTCTTGGTAGTTCGTATCAAATCGGTTATGCATGAGGATGACTGGCACATTCGTCTCGGCCATCACCCTTGGCATATCCGGATCAAATTTGGCTCCCCATACGTCGTTGATGATATGAGCACCAGCTTTTATTGCTTGATAGGCAGTCTCTGCTTTATACGTATCAATCGATAAGGGAACGTTTACTTCTTTTCTTAATGCTTCTATAACAGGAATTACACGTTCCAGCTCTTGTTCGAGCGGCACTTTCTCTGCACCTGGCCTAGTCGATTCACCGCCGATATCAATCATATCAGCGCCATCTTCCACCATCTGCTTCGCGTGAAGGATCGCCTGTTCGATTCGGTTGTAATGCCCGCCATCTGAAAACGAATCCGGAGTCACATTAAGAATACCCATCACATATGTTTTTTTTGAAAAATCAAGTACGTACTCACCGCAGTTCAGTTTTTGCTGCCTTAGCATCATTTCGTGCATGGAGAATCTATCCTTTCAAAAAACATCAAATACTTCTATATTGTTCCTTCGTATGTCTCATGTAGAGCTCCCTAAACTTCTGATACACTTCACCTTCAGCTCCAGAGAACATTGTGCCTTGAAAATGACTGACCGGAACGAGCTCTTGTATCGAGTTCGTAAGGAAAACTTCAGCCGCTTCTTTTAAAGTCTCTATATTATAATTCCCCGTTTCAAGAGGAATGTTCAACTCTTTTGCTGCATGCATGACCCATTTTCGCGTGATACCCTCTAAAATCCCTGTGGAACTGTGAGGGGTATAGAGCTTTTTATCTTTGTACCAAAAGAGGTTGGATACGGTTCCCTCACTGATATAGCCTTCTTGGGTCAGGAAAATGCCTTCTTGATTCATGTTAGAAAGCTCTTTTTTTCCCAAGATGCTGTTTAAATAGTGGTGAGATTTCAGCCTCTTCTCACCTTCTGGCGTATTGCGTCTCGTTTTTAAAAGTACTAATTCTTTTTCTGGAATAGAGCTTGTTTCCACGAGAGGTTTTGTATATAGGATGACGACTGGTTCTATATATGGCTCCGTCTGCAATCCGATGTCACCCACACCAGCTGATACGTTCAATCTAAAATAAGCGTTACTCAACTTATTTTTAGCCAGAAGCGTTCTCACCATCTCCATAACGGTGTCTGAATCCATTTTAAGATTGATATTCAATTCGTCTAACGCTTCATGTAGCCGGGTCAAGTGCTCATCAATTAAAAAAGGAAAACCATCATAGGTTCTGAATGTTTCAAACGCCCCTAAACCATACATGAAGCCATGATCATACGGTGAGATCATAGCATCATCTTTGGAAAGCACTTTTCCGTTTAAATAGATGTACATGGAACTTCCTTGCCTTTATAAAAATCAATAAAATTTCTAAGCAATTTCTTTCCGTCTTCCGTTAGTATGGACTCCGGATGATATTGAACGCCTTCAATTGGAAGCTCTTTATGACGAATTCCCATGATTTCTCCTTCACTTGTCCAAGAAGAAATCTCAAAGCAATCAGGCAGGGTTTCTCTTTTTACAATCAATGAATGATAGCGTGTTGCCGGAAATTCTTGCGGAAGTCCCTTATAAACCGTCTTCCCGTCATGATGAACAGGTGACACTTTGCCATGCATCAATCGTTCTGCACGCACCACATCTCCGCCGAATACTTGCGCGATCGACTGATGACCTAAGCAAACTCCGAAAATTGGTATCTTTCCTGCAAAATACGAGATCGCTTCTAGCGAGATACCCGCTTCATTCGGAGAACATGGTCCTGGAGAAATCATTAAGAAATCTGGATTCAATTGCTCAATCTGTTCAATCGTTATCTCATCGTTACGTTTTACGACTAATTCCTCACCCATCTCACCTAAATACTGAACGAGGTTGTACGTAAAAGAATCGTAGTTATCAATCATTAAAATCATCTCGTCTCATCTCCTCTCATGTGCTGTCTTATACCAAAATTGACCCGAGCTCACTCTGCTCTTTGGCACGCCACAGCGCCTCTGCTTTTTTTAGACTTTCCTTGTACTCACTTTCAGGTATGGAGTCAATAACGATACCCGCACCCGCTTGAACGTGTGCAATTTCATTTTGACATACCATCGTCCGAATTGCGATATTCATTTCCGTGTCGCCGTTAAAACCAATCCATCCGATACTTCCTGTGTATACACCTCTTCGGACAGGCTCTAACTCTTCTATGATCTCCATCGTTCTTACTTTTGGAGCACCCGTGATCGTACCGCCTGGGAATGTCGCTTTGATGCAATCGAACGCATCATATTCTGGCCTTAATGTCCCTACCACATTTGAGACAATATGCATCACGTGTGAATACCTTTCGATCACCATGAACTCATCCACATTCACGCTGCCATATACAGAAACTTTACCAAGATCGTTTCGTTCAAGATCGACGAGCATCACATGTTCCGCTCGTTCTTTTTTATTTTGGATCAGCGTGTTTGCAAGCTCGATATCTTCTTCTTCTGTTCTGCCTCGTGGTCGTGTTCCCGCGATCGGACGCGTGCTGATCAGGTCACCTTTTTTCTTTACTAAAAGTTCAGGTGACGCACTAACAAGCTGAAAGTCTGGTGTTTCTAAGTAGCTCATATATGGAGATGGGTTGATTCTTCTTAATTCTTCATAAATGTTTAAAGGAGTTGTTCGTAGAGCCTTTGACTGACGAACTGAAAGATTTACTTGGAACACATCACCATCAGAAATATATTCTTGAATTTTTTTAACCGCCTCTACAAAAACATCCTCAGTCATTGAAACGTGTTTAAAATCTTCAATGGGATAGCTCTGAATCTCTTGATTCGTTTCTGTATCAGCAGATAGCGGCGTTTCCCACATTTCTCTATACGCGCGAAGCTTGTCTATGCTATAAGAGTCATCCTTGTTTTCAGTCAAAGTCATAATCCATAACATACTTGTTTCATGTTCATAAACAAAGACATCTTTAAACAGCAAGAAGTATAAGTCCGGAAGACCTAGGTCATCTTCTGAAGTAACGGGCAGCTTTTCAAACTCTCGCGTCAGATCATAGCTTAAGTACCCGATCGCTCCACCCGTAAAGTCTGGCAATCCTTCTACCCGCTCCACTTCAAAATCTTTGAACCAGTTCTGAAACTGCTCATATACAGGTCCTTTTAAAACAGTCGAGCCTTCATCTGTTTTTATTGTTAAAACATCTTGTTTTCCAGTGACTTCGGCAAACGGAGAAAGTCCGATGATGCTATACTTTCCTGTTCTTCCACTCTCCAGCAAAACGTGGTGAGCTTCAGTTGCCGCTAATGATTTATATTTGTAAAACCACTCTTCTTTAGATAGAGGTATACATGAATGCATGACATGCCATTTTTTGTTCATCCCCATACGGTCACTCTCCCAAAAATCTTCTGCTTACATTGTACATGAGGTGTTTCACTTTGGCACACCTTTCTCCCAATTTCCTGCATTTACATGGGTTTTATCTCCATCTTCGAAAGTCTTGAGGGATGATGACCTTGTGTAGTACGAAAAAAGCGACATTTAAGAGAGCAAGACTAACTAAAGGATTGATTTTAAGAACTTAACTGATTTTAGCTAATACGAAGTGGAGTATACACGACGATAATTCAAGAAATCTCAGCTATAATTCAGGAAATTTCAGAGTTTTTCCGGCGAGTTTCGGCAATAATCTGGCGAGATTTGAACATATATCGGCGAGTTGACAATGTTCGACGATCCCAACCCGTCATATAACAAAAAAAGCCCCCCGAAAGGGAGCTCGCTAAAGAATTAATCTTCAAATTGGTACAGTGGAGTACTTAAGTAACGTTCCCCGTTACTTGGAATGATGGCTAAAACTTTTTTACCTTTGCCAAGCTTCTTAGCAACTTTTAATGCTGCTGATATGGCTGCACCAGAAGAAATACCGCCTAAAAGCCCTTCCTCACGTGCGGCTTTTCTTGCCCATTCGAAGGCTTCATCGTTTGAGATGGTCAACACTTCTTCGTAGATGTCTGTTTTTAAGATATCGGGAACAAAACCTGCCCCGATTCCTTGTATCTTGTGCGGTCCTGGCTTACCGCCAGATAATACAGGAGAATCAGTCGGTTCAACCGCATAGATCTTAATATCAGGGTATTTCTCTTTTAAAACCTGACCTGCACCTGTAATTGTTCCGCCTGTGCCGATTCCAGATACGAATGCATCTAGACCGTCTGGGAATTGTGCGACGATCTCCTGACCTGTTGTGTTTCGATGGATGGCGGGGTTCGCTTCGTTCTTAAACTGCTGTGGCATGAAGTAGCCTTTTTCTTTTGCTAGTTCTTCAGCTTTTCTGATCGCTCCACCCATTCCTTCAGGTCCAGGTGTTAGTACAAGGTCTGCACCATAAGCTCTCAGCAGATTTCTTCTTTCTAAACTCATCGTTTCAGGCATGACAAGAACCGTTTTGTATCCTTTTGCAGCAGCAACCATAGCCAAACCAATACCCGTGTTCCCACTAGTTGGTTCAACGATCGTATCTTCTGCTTTTAATTTTCCGCTTTTCTCTGCATCTTCAATCATCGCTAATGCGATGCGATCTTTTACACTGCTTCCCGGGTTCATAAACTCTAACTTCAGGTAAACATCTGCCATATCCTCTGTTGTTATACGATTCAATTTCACTACAGGCGTTTGACCAATCAGATCTGTTATCGATTGTGCCACTCTTGCCATTTGCCATCACTCCTAAAACCGAGTATTTTTATTGGATTAATTGTAGCAACCCTGGAAATACTCTGTCAATTTTATTGCATACGAAAATCATCTATTACAATGGTACGCAGTTATTTCTAATTCATGTATAAAACAAAACCCGGAGAAAAGTCCGGGTTTACGCTTTTGCTTGATCCAGCAAGGTTTGAAGTTCTTCTTTTGTAAAGATATAAGTGGCGTTACAAAATTGACAGTTCGTTTCTGCTTGACCGTCTTCTTCTATAATATCTGAAATTTCTTGTTCACCAAGGCTTACGATCGCCTGTCCAAAACGCTCATGTGAACACGTACACTGAAAACGTACGGGAGATTTCTCAAGGATTTGGACTTGGTCTTCCCCTAAAAGCTCAAATAAGATTTCCTCTGGTGTCATCCCTTTTTCGATCAATCGAGAAATCGGAGGAATCGCGTTGATTCTTTCTTCTAGCAAATCAACGATTGCATCCGAAGCATTTGGCATTACTTGTACGATAAATCCGCCTGATGCTTTGATCGAATTATCCGGATTTACGAGAACTCCAACACCTACTGCAGAAGGTACTTGTTCAGAAGAAGCAAAGTAATACGTGAAGTCCTCTCCTAGTTCACCTGATACCATCGGCACTTGTCCTGTGAACTTTTCGCGCATTCCGATATCTTTTAAGACAGACAGGAATCCATCTTTTCCTACCGCTCTCGCTACGTCTAACTTGCCTTTACTGTTTAACTCAAAGTGAGTATGCGGATTTGTTACATAACCACGTGTCTCACCTTTTGTATTGCTGTCTACGATGATTACTCCGATTGGGCCGCCGCCTTCAATCTTCACCGTTATGCTGTTGTTTTCACCTTTTAGCATCATACCCATCATGGTTGATGCCGTCATCGCTCTTCCTAAAGCAGCCGAAGCTGTCGGCCATGTATCGTGTCTTCTTTGTCCTTCACTTACCATCTCCGTAGAAGAGATCGCATAAGCGCGGATCTGCCCATCATAAGCAAGAGCCTTTATTAAATAATCATTCATTGAAACTCACCCTTTAACCATTCTTATTTTTATCGTATATCAGCAATAGACCTTTTAATGTTAAAAATGGATCAACGTGATCAATCACGTTGCTTTCCGCTGCAATTAAATTCGCAAGTCCACCGGTCGCAATTACTTTTGGTTCAACCTCAGACTGTTCTTTCATTCTTTTTACAATACCCTCTACTTGTCCTACATATCCATAGAGAATACCCGCTTGCATGGCGTTAACCGTATTCTTACCGATCACACCCTCAGGCTTAGCGATCTCAATCCGCGGTAACTTTGCGGCTTTTGTGTATAGAGCTTCTGTAGAGATATTGATACCAGGCGCGATCGCTCCACCCATATACTGTTTGTTTTCATTGATGTAACAATACGTAGTAGCTGTTCCAAAATCAACGATGATCAGTGGTGCATCATATTCGTGAATAGCAGCGACTGCGTTAACAATTCGGTCTGCTCCAACTTCTCTCGGGTTTTCATATTTTATATTCAACCCTGTTTTAATACCAGGTCCCACTACTAATGGGCGTTGGTTAAAATATTTCACACACATGCGCTCTAAGGCGAACATGATTGGTGGCACAACTGAAGATATGATGATTCCTTCAATCTGCTCTTTATGAATATTAACGTGACGGAACAGATCAAGTATCAGCATGCCATACTCATCTTCTGTTTTTTCACGTGATGTATGAATTCTCCAATGATGCTTCAGTTCATCATTCTCGTAGAGTCCTAAAACAATATTCGTATTTCCGACATCAAACACAAAAATCATGGAATTTGTCCCCGCTTCTTATCTTAAGTTTCTATAATAGTTATAACATAAAACGTATAGGAGTAAAGCATGGCGGCTTATTCAGATATTTTAGTAACCCTATGGTGCTCTTGGATGTGGTTGATTTCCGTTACAGGTACTCGCTTTCCGCGGGGCAGGCGGTGAGCCACATTCGTACGTTTCACGTATAAGTGTCTCACCCGCCCGCCTGTCCCGCAGGAGTCTCCTACCTTTCACTCCAATCAACTTGTCGGTGAAGAAAAATGAACAAAAAGAATACTAAAAGATAAGGGTAAATTCTATTGCTCTTTCAGGAGAGTTTCACAACTTTCATTCAAAAAGAAGTGTTACACAGAGGATACCTACAAAACCTTCATCGAATAGCTAATTGGAGCGGAAGGGCGAGACTCCTGCAGGATGAGTGGGACAGGTGAGACCATTCAATGACGCAAAGCGGCGAATGGGCTCACCGCACACCCTGCGGAAAGCGAGTCCTGCAGCGGAAATTAGCCTCTCTCCCAAAAAAATAGCAAAGCACATCAAAAAAGGACACCTCATCTCTGAGGCATCCTTTTAAAAATTAATCTTGTTTTGGTTCTTCATCCTTTTTGTTAAGTGTTACTTTAACATCATCAGATGGGTTGGAAATCGTTTTTCTGTCAGGTAATTTACCTGTTTTAACGAGTTCTTTGATTTGTTCTTCATCAAGCGTTTCTACAGTTAACAATGTCTGAGCAATGATTTCAAGTTTAGAATTATGCTCAGTAAGGATCTGACGGCAACGCTCGTAAGATTCTTTAATGATACGCTGAACTTCTAAATCAATTTCATGCGCAATTGCATCACTATAGTTTTGCTCGTTATTGAAGTCTCTTCCTAAGAAGACTTGACCGCCTTGAGTTGAACCGAATTGCATCGGTCCTAAGCGTTCACTCATACCAAACTCTGTTACCATGCGGCGAGCAATTCCAGTCGCACGTTGGAAGTCGTTATGAGCTCCCGTACTTACTTCCTTGAACGTGATCTCTTCAGCCACACGGCCTCCAAGTAGTCCAACGATCTTATCTTCTAATTCAGGTTTTGTCATAAAGTAACGATCTTCTTTCGGAAGCATTACTGTGTAACCACCTGCTTGACCACGAGGGACAACGGTAACTTTATGAACAGTGTCAGCTCCTTCAAGAACTAAACCGATAACAGTGTGACCCGCTTCATGGTAAGCAACAATGTTCTTTTCTTTTTCAGAAATCACACGGCTCTTTTTCGCAGGTCCCGCAATAACACGGTCGATCGCTTCATCAACATCATCCATATCGATCTTTTTCTTATCAGAGCGAGCAGCCACTAGTGCCGCTTCATTCAATAAGTTTTCAAGATCCGCACCAGAGAAACCTGGAGTACGCATCGCGATCGTTTTCAAGTTAACGTCTTCTGCAAGCGGCTTGTTGCGCGCATGCACTTGAAGTACTTCTTCACGTCCTTTTACATCTGGGCGGTTAACCGGAATTTGACGGTCAAAACGTCCCGGACGAAGAAGGGCTGGATCTAGAATATCAGCACGGTTGGTAGCTGCGATAATGATAATTCCTTCATTAGCACCGAAACCATCCATCTCAACTAGCAATTGGTTAAGTGTTTGCTCACGCTCGTCATGACCTCCGCCAAGACCAGCTCCACGCTGACGACCTACCGCATCAATCTCATCGATAAAGATGATACATGGTGCGTTTTTCTTAGCGTTTTCAAACAAGTCACGAACACGTGATGCACCGACACCGACGAACATCTCAACGAAATCAGAACCTGAGATTGAGAAGAATGGAACGCCAGCTTCTCCTGCTACTGCACGTGCAAGAAGTGTTTTACCAGTACCCGGAGGTCCTACTAAAAGAACACCTTTTGGAATACGCGCACCTAGAGCAGAGAACTTACGTGGATCTTTTAAGAATTCAACAACTTCAACTAGCTCTTGTTTCTCTTCATCTGCACCAGCTACGTCTTTAAACGTAACCTTTTTCTTTTCTTCGTTGTAAAGTTTAGCTTTACTCTTACCAAAGTTCATTACTCGGCTTCCGCCGCCTTGCGCTTGGTTAAGTAAGAAGAAGAATAAGATAAAGATAATGACAAACGGAATTATTGAGGTGAAGAACGTCACCCAGCCACTCGTTTGTTCTTGCTGTTTAAATTCAACATTTGATGAATCAGCAAGCTTTTCAATCTCAGCTAGTGTGTTACCAGTTAGAGGAGCATTCGTTTGGAATACTTCTCCTTCTTTAGCACCTTCAAGCTGGCCGCGGACAACGTATACGCCACCCTCAGGCTGGTAAACGATGCTTTCCACTTTGCCTGATTCGATGTACTTAGTCAGCTGGTCATAACGAATTTCTTTGACTTCGTTGTTGTTGCCGTTAAAAAAGCTGACAACTCCAACCACAACTAAAAAGATTAATAAATAAAATATAGTATTACGGAAGATGCGATTCATTCCTTACCTCCTTAGGCGAACAATCAAATCTTATGCGGTTTTCTATTCTTTCTTTTCGTAGATCTCTGGCTTTAAAACGCCAATGTAAGGCAAGTTACGGTATCTCTCGATGTAATCCAATCCATAACCAACAACAAAAGCATCAGGAACGATGAAGCCAGCAAGATCTGGAGCGATATCAACCTTACGTCCTGTAGGCTTATCCAGTAAAGTTACGATCTTAACCGATTTTGCTTTACGTGCCTTAAACAGTTGAACAAGATAGCTGAGCGTTAAACCACTGTCAATAATATCTTCTACAATGATAACGTCTCGACCTTCTAAGGAAGTATCTAAATCTTTAACAATTTTAACTTGACCAGAAGAAACGGTAGATGCACCATAGCTGGACACTGCCATTAAATCGATCTCAAGATGGATATCCATACGTTTGATCAAGTCTGCCATAAAAGGTAGAGCACCTTTTAAAACCCCGACCACCAATGGAAAGCGTTCCTTATATTCCACAGAAAGCTCTTTTCCAAGTTCTTTGATCTTGTTTTGAATAGCTTCTTCGGAAATAAGTGTTTCTAAAATTTCATCATGCATGTTCAACAAGCCTCCTAGACGTCATGGCGATTTTTTATGAAAGCGTAGGATAACCCAAAGTTCTGATGGATTTATTTGATGACGTCTAATGTGTTTTAGCCCTGGAAGCCAAATAATCTTACCGTTTGCATCAACAACAACCGGCCAAACGTTTCTTTCTTCCTGCGGCACTTTAGCATCAATAAATATATCTTTTAATTTCCGAGAACCGACGCCGGCAATCGCCATCCGGTCACCTGGTTTTCGGGTGCGAACTCGTAACGGGAGATCAACCTCTTTCATTGAGAACACAAAAACATCTTTTCCTCTTTGTAAAGCGGGTTCACAATCTGTTATTTCAGCAGTTATACGTCCATTCGGCAGTTCAACATAACCGGGCAGCTCTAGTGAAAAGTCATAAGACCCTTCCTCATTTTTGACGATATGCTCAAAACTTAACAAACATCTGTCATAAGTTCGGCTAACTACTAAACCTGACGGAAAATGCAACATTCCGGATGGATGCTCACTTCCGAGCAAACTAAGAAAGTTTTCCTTATGTACAGAGGAAAGAGATGAAGGATTAATTTTATACAGATAGTTCAATATTAGTGTAATCCCTCTTTTTTGTAAAGGAATAGGCATCTTGTTAAAAGCGGATACAGATAACTCTATTTTCCCCTCTGTTTGCCTGATTAAAACCTTTTCTAACTCTATTTCGGCCAGTTTCAATATATACGCTTCATCTTCGGAAATAGTTTCACTTAAATACTGAAATCTTTCATGCACGTTAGGGTTTTCTTGTTTTAAAAAAGGTAGAATTTTTTTTCTGAAGCGATTTCGAACATATTTATCACTTTCATTGCTTGAATCATAAACAGGAACCAAGTTTTCTACTTTACAATAATGCTCGATTTGGTCTTTTGTTATTCCTAAAAAAGGACGAATTATTTTACCGGTAGCAAACGGCCGTTTCACCGGAATGCCTGCTGAACTGAATCCTTCGCTGCCCCTCGTCATTCTCATGAGCATCGTTTCCACTTGGTCATCGCCATGATGCGCCAATGCGAGCGCCTCTGCATGGTGTTTTTTCATCACTTTTTCAAAAAAATTGTACCTGCAGATTCTAGCAGCGGTTTGTAGTGACAGGCTATGTTCTTCTTGAAAGCTTGCAACATCGGCACTATCACCTTCAAAAATAATACCGCGTTCGTCACAAAAACGTTTAACAAACGCAAGTTCTGACGCCGACTCGTCGCCCCTTAAGCGATGGTCGAACGAGGCCGCAACGACCTTCATTTTGTAATAGGAAGACCTTCTCCATAAAAAATGCAGCAATGCCAAAGAATCTGGTCCTCCGGAAACACCGATCACTACAGATTGGGCGGCTGAAAGAAGCTGGTGTCTTTTGATAAAATTCTCCACTTCCTGCAACGTGAACCGCTCCTTCATTTTCCGTTTTTTAATAAGGCTTGTTTTCGTTGGACTTGTTAACCCAAAAGAATAGCCTGAATGAAATAAGTTCTTCTCTGTTAGATTGTTCATTTGATTTCTTCAATGACAAGTTGATTGAAGTGCAAGGTGCGAGACTCCTGGGGGATCAGCGGGACAGGTGAGACTCTTAACAGCGCATAGCGCTAAGAGGCTCAACGCACGCCCCCCCCCGGAAAGCGAGCAACCTGTAACGGAAAGCAACCACTTCCAAGAGCAACGAAGTTCTACGAAAATGCCTTTTAAAATCATAACAAAGAATTGCAGGAACGAACACTATTTACATCGTTTGACCGAGCATGTAAAAAAAGTACACAACGAAAACAAAGGTGAATACTAAAAATGTTTCTACGATAAAGCTGCTTTTCTTTTTCTTTTGCGCTTGTCTCGATGCAGGTTTTTGCTTCGAATTTCTCTGCGTTTGAGGAGATCTTGCTTTATCATTTGCGTTCAACAAAAGAACAAGCTCATTTCTCATCTCTTCTGCATACCGGTATTTTCCGTTCCATGCTTTTTGTAAGATAGGAGCATAAGGCTTAAGCATCGGGCTGCCTGCTATTTTGGCTTGGAACTGTTTATCAGCATCTCCATTTTTCGTGAATCGGGAAGGATAAGCTAAATTCACCATCACCATACCTGCCGAGAAAAGATCATACGAAGGCTCGGCTTTTCTCGTTCCCTTTCCCCAATATCCTCGATCATAGAATTCGGTGTATTCTTTGATCGATCTGTCCATCACTGTCGTTCCTCCGACATCGATCCAGCGAATTCGATAAGGAGGTCCAGTCACAAGTAGATTATCTGGCTTTAAATCACCGAACGCCCATCCCGCTTGATGAAGCGTATGCAGGTCCGTAAGCAGCTGTACAAGCAGGATTCCAGCCCATTCTGGAGATTTTGTCTTCATAAAGTCAAAGAGCGTCTCTCCTTTTAAATATTCCATCGCATAAAAAGGATATGTGGCACTTTGTGTCACCCAGTCATCTACATCGATTAAAGAAGGTCCAAGGACTTTCCCCTGGACCTTAGAAAAACGCTTCAGCACATTGACTTCAGATGTGATCGACATCTGATCATGTCCGATCTTAAGTGCGACCACTCCTCGATCCGAATCAGCTAGATAGACGGCACCTGTTGCTCCATAACCTAAACGGCGCCGAATCCGATATCTGGAATGATTCCACTTACCGCGTATTTCATTACCAACTACTAAGTTACATACCGGACTCGTTCGAATATCCTGGGGCATCATCGGACAAGAATCTCCTTTTTGACGATCGTTTACGACCAAAAGCCGCTATAGCCTCTTTTATCGCAGGACCTGTCGGTGTGATCCCGCCAAGTGAAATCTTTGAAAATGTTTTGCCGATCGATTCTAGTTTGGATGACCAGGTTAAAAGTTCTTCTGCCTCAGTTCTTTTGCCCGGAAAAACATAGAGTGCAAATTCATTGTCCCCAATTCTCGAGTTCAATGAAATGGATAAATCAAGCAGAGACTCTTGTACCGTTAACATCTTGTCTTCCATTGATCCTGAAGCATCAATCAAGACTAGAATCTCAAGATTCATAGTCTCACCCATCTCATCGACAACTTCAATGACTTCTCCTCGTTTGTCGGGCGGAAGATCCTCCATGGTAGACTGACTTCCGAGTATCTGTTGCAGCTCAGCATTTACAACACCTTTTATCGTTTGAGCCATTGCTTTTTGAGTGACCATCTTCACCGTTTGTGCGAGTTGCTTCGTATAAACAACCTGGCTTATGCCGCCACCCGCCATTGCGATCTCTTCCACTTCTTTTAGACCTTGTCTATGATACTCAGGTGCATTCTCATTCAGTACGCCAATGACATTTACAGCTATTCCTTGTTCATTAGCAAGTGCCGCCATTGCGATCGGATCTTCACCTTGGTTCGAGCACCCATCTGTAATCAGCAGAATTTGACGCAGCGTTCCTTTGTTTCGCATAACGCTAACCCCTCTCAAGTACGAATTTTAACTATTACCATCTTCGTCAAGAAAGCGGTGGTTTATACGCAGAAATGCCCGCGAAACATAATCGCTAAATATGGTCGGATCGGGAATACTGTCCACTTTTACATAAATACTGTCCAGTTTTCACTATTTACTGTCCACTTACAAAAGCGAGCCCGCAACACAAAAAGACTACAAACAAAAAAGACCGCTCTTTTTCACATAAAAGAACGGACTCTTATTCTCATAAACTATTGAGCTTTCTTACGGTTGATCGCCACTTTCGGATATTGAGGGACAGTTGCCCACTTTGGAATGTTCTTTTCGATCTTCGTTACAGCGACCGTCATATCATCCTCGATCCCGTTATTCCCTGAGCGGATCACTTCTTCCATGATCAGATCCGCTATCTCTTGCGGATCTTCGGTATCGATCTCTCTGATCTTACGCTTTAGCCACGCATCGATATTTTCGATATGACGTGGAGCCTCATAGATTCCGTCACTCATCATAATAAGGATATCTCCCGCTTTCAGCTGTTCATCGACAACGTCCACATCAAAGTCTCGAATGATGCCCATCGGCAGATTGCTTGCTTCCACCGTTTTAATCTGATCCCCTCGTTTGATAAAACTCGGCGTTGAACCAATCTTTAAGAATTTAGCAGATGCATCTTGCAGATCGATCATCGCAAGGTCTAGTGTAGAAAAAATCTCATCTGTCGTACGTAAGGAGAGTACAGAGTTGACTGATTTAATAGCCACTTCTTCTTCAATTCCGGATTGAAGGATTTTTTGCAGAAGCTGAAGCGTTTCATTGCTTTCGATGAACGCTCGTTCTCCATTACCCATTCCATCAGCTATCGCAACAGCAAACTTGCCGGCGCCAATCTCAATCGTCGAATGGCTATCCCCTGACAGCCATGCTCCCCCTTTAGCTGCTGAAGCAATTCCTGTTTCAACCACATATTCTCGCGCGGAATGAAAAGATAGATGACAGAAGCCTGTTGGATAGTTCGCACAATCTTCATGCGTAACGAGAATCGTCTCTTCCAATATGTCGGATAAGATCGGTGCGATCAGCTTCTCAGCGATTCCAGAACCGTTGCAAGAAGGAATCGTCATCTCAATATCGACATTGGACGTTTCTAGACTGTATATATCGACGTGACCTACGTCAATTCCCGCTTGCGCAAGAGAGTCTTTGATCTGCTCTTCTTGAATTTGATGGTTTTCTTGTTCACGTTGGATCTCTTTTGCGAAATCGCCCATCACTTGTGAAACACCCATCAGCTGATCCGCCACTAAACGGCGGCTTTCTTGTACTTGTATCTTCAATTTTTGAGAAGCTCTGTATTGGGTCAGTTCTTTTTTCATTAAATCGGTTATCTTTTCAGGCTTGATACAATGCTTTTCCCATTCACGCTTTAATTTTCGATCCTTAACATCACTATAATCTTCTTGTTCAACCATCAGCCTCGTCATAAGGTCATAAGTCGTGGTAAAATTTTGCGCCCAGCACTGTTCCTTCTTAAAACAAGTCTGGCACGTTTTTTCTGTAATGTTACTTAAGAAAAGATCCACCTCACGTGTACTCTCTTCCTCATTTAGAGATGAACCTACCGATTGAAACGAATGTGAGAGCGCTTGAAAGAGGCTAGAGAACCGTTCAACGCGACTCGCGGTCACGTCGCGGATCTTCTTTAAATATTGTTGTTGATGCATGGAATGCTCTCTTGTTCCTGGTACATATTTTGAAATGTTGCTGATCGCAGTCTTCGGTGTTAATAAGAAGAGCAGAACAGCAAATCCTGATTCCATCAGTGTGGATGTGATTTCAGATCTTCCCTCACCATATAAACCGATCATTACGGTTCCGATGATAAGCCCGAGACTTACCCCAAACCGTTTTCCCTCTTTTAAAAGACCACCGAGTAGGCCTGAAAATGCTAAAAGACTCATTTGAGACAAGCTTGCCACTTGAGCAAGGCTTAGGATAAGACCGGTAACGACACCAACAGTAGAACCGATCGCTGCTCCTCCCACAAAAGCAAACAGCAACACTAAGTATCGGGAAACAACATGTTCTACGGCAACATCATTGATCTGCCAGCCGATCGTACCGGTCATGACAGATGCGAGAAGAATCATCAAACAGACAATCTCTTCGTTTTTTAACGATTGTGGAATCTTTTTATTCGTTAATAGCGGTATGCTTTGAAGAAAGATTAAGGTGAGGACTAAGCTCAATCCTCCTTCTACTAACGCAAGCATCGTATCTACCCGCTCCAATCCACCTTCACCAAACATAGAAAACACGGTTCGCGTGATTAAGGAAGAAGCGAAGACCAATAGAGGAAGGCTTTGCATTCGGTTCTTTATGAATAGATCTGCTCCCTTTTGAAGGCTAGCATATACGAGTAAAGCACTTATAAAAAACAAAGCGTTCATCGGTTGATGTGACATCGCCCCCGCCAAAATTGCAAAGACAGCAATTCCTGTCCGCTCTTTTCTCAAAACAAACACACTGGCTACAAAAGGTAAAGCAAATGGAGACATCTCAGCTAGAATCATAGCTCGTCCTAACAAAAAACCAATTCCAAACAACAGCATTCTCCAGTTAAAAATGCTCTGGTTCAAAATCTGAAGCCATCTCTTACTCGTCTTCGTTACCGCCTGCTGGCTCTTTTCTACCCATACCATTCCTCTAATCGGTTCGAGTACTTCTTGTTCTACCTTTTGCCACATCCCATACACCACCCGTTTCCAATTTGTGTAATCATTATAAACAGGTTTAGAACAAAGATTTTGTCAAAAGAGCAGTGAGGGTTTTAAAAACTTATCGACGGACTTCTCCACTATTTCACGAAAGAAGAGCAAAAGCGGACAACATTTTTACAAAAAGAGAAAAGGAAGTTTCATTTTTGAAGTTATTAAGGAGAATTATGAAGAAAAATATAAAATGATAGATGTTTAAAAATTTTTTAAAGAGATGCACATAACAAAATAAAAAAGAGCACCCGCTAGCGGATGCTCTTGTACGTTTATATGTAGATGTCAAAATTAAAAATGGTAGCGGCGGAGGGAGTCGAACCCACGACCTCACGGGTATGAACCGTACGCTCTAGCCAGCTGAGCTACACCGCCATTTGTAAAAGACACAAGTAGTATATTACATCTATTCGGGTACTCTGTCAACGGTTCTTTGAAAATTTGTCGAAAAAGATTTTTGTTATCCTC
The DNA here is from genome assembly GCF_016401385.1 of Fictibacillus halophilus. Classification (NCBI taxonomy): domain Bacteria; kingdom Bacillati; phylum Bacillota; class Bacilli; order Caryophanales; family Fictibacillaceae; genus Fictibacillus; species Fictibacillus halophilus. The sequence continues at coordinate 21,460 of NZ_JAEACF010000006.1, forward strand.
TTTTAATACATTATGAGTGGAGATTTGTTGATCAGGATAATCATCCATGTAATGGTTGTTTTCTATCAATTCTCTTTCTTCTCTGAAGGTTGGTTGGAGTGCAAGGTTCGAGACTCCTGCGGGACGAGCGGTCAGGTGAGACCCTTAATGGCGCAAAGCGGCAAGGGGCTCACCGGTCGCCCCGCGGAAAGCGAAGAAACCTGGAACGGAAATCAACCACTTTCACCTTCTTGAAGTAACGTACTCGAAAACAAAAAAGCACCCTATTCATAAAGAATAGAGTGCTAGCCATATATAGATGAATGAGCATTAAAAATGCAACAATTATCCTCTTCGGCCGCCGCGGCCACCTCTTTTTGATTCAGTACTACGCTTTAAAGTAGTGAGTCGATCTTCACTATCTTTAAGGAATTTGTTCATCTTATCCTCAAAAGATAATGCCGTTGAATGGTTGTTACCGCCTCGGTTAGGACCTTTGCGCGATTTGTTAAATCCGCCTCTTGCAGGAGCTGGTCTACTAGCAGATGCAACATTCTCTTTTGCTTTCTTGATAGATAAACCGATCTTCCCGTCCTTTTCGACGCTCATAACCTTAACTTCGACTTGATCACCAACTTTAAGAAATTCGTTGATGTCCTTTACGTAATTATCCGCAACTTCGCTAATATGCACGAGTCCTGTTGTACCCCCTGGCAGCTCTACAAACGCTCCAAAATGAGTAATCCCAGTAACTTTACCTTGCAACTTGCTGCCTACTTCAATTGACATGCAAAAAATGCTCCTCCTTAAAAAATCTCCTAAGATATCATTACTTATTATACAATCGAAAAAATCTGCGTGTCAATCTACGCTTAATGCTTTATTCTGGAAGTTTAAAGATTGTTTCACCAGGTTTTGACATAAAAAAGTCGCGTCTGGCGATTTCTCCAATGTATTCTTCGTCTTTTAGTTTATTCACTTCATCTTTAAGTTGTGCCTTTTCTTCCAAAAGAGCTTTGTATTCGTCACTTAACTCTTTTTGTTCCATCTGTTTTTCGTTTAAAAGGGAGAGCTGTTCTGCAATACCCGTAATAATTAAAAAAGCAAAAAAGGAAAATACGATAAAAGCCCCCGTTAAGCGCCTGTATAAACCGCGCTTACGTTTAGCGATCACTTGCTCATGACGCTCTATATTCTGGATGTATTGTGAGTGAATCTCTGTTATTTTTTTCTGGCGCATTTGTTCGCTGTTCCCTCCTTTACTTCTTTTTTCCCTTCCAATTGCTGACTTTATTCTTCGCCGAAATGAAAAACCCTGCTAATTTTGAATATTTCTCTTTTAAATTATACCATTTTTGCTTTGGTATGAAACGCCATATGAGTCTTCCAACCCACTTAAAAGGAGAAAAAAGAATCATGAATAGTACCATAATAATTTTCCGCAAGATGTTAAGTACATATAAAAGAATAGCGGATATGAGCATAATTAACCATTTTATCGGCATAACGATTAAAGAGTTAAGTAAACGGTATAAAAAACGAAAAAGTGAGGCGACCGCTGATACCATCCACTCAAGTATCTTTTTATAGATTCGTTCGAAGAGTGCTCGGTACGCCGCATATCCGCAAATGAGAGCAATAAAAATATAAAATCGAATCTCCGCGTGGTTCACGTGCAGAAGGACATAAAAGACCAGCAAAGCCTGTACCAGCCAAAACATCAGGTCGTTTAAAAAATGAAGCCAATGCCACTTTCGCTTCTCATGGATGAATCGGCTGTACGTATCGACAGCCATCCCGATCCAAATTCCCATGAAAACCATAGAAAGCATAGTTTCAAACTGTACGGTTAAGGTCATTTGAACAGTTTGCCGAAGAAGCCTTTAGTCTTTTCACCGGTCTGCTGGTCGAGGTAAACGAGATCGAATACTTTTCCTTCAATATTCACAACACCTGATTCCACATCAAGATTCTTCATCTTCAAGTTTGTCCCGCGAATCGCTAAAAAGCCCATCGTTGTCTCAAGCAGGAACTCTTCATTATCAAAACTTTCTACTTGCTTAACACCCGTGATCTCTAAATTCTTTCTTCCTATCATTCTTACATCGTGGTTTGGTGTGCTCACTTTTTGATTATATCCATTCAGATCATATCGTTGGTCCATACATTCCCCTCCTCTATTCCATACAAATGTATGAAACAAGAATAGAGAATAGAACAAGCTGTATGGATTGCTGAATGTTTTGGAGCAACCATTGATGTGTTTTTCTAAAAGGTTGTTACCTTTGGGTCTTGTTTCATTCACTTCATTGCAAGTTGATTGGAGAGTAAGGTGTGAGACTCCTGCGGGACAGGCGGGCAGTCCGAAAAGTGAAAGTGGCTTGTTAAGCCCCGACAAGCAAAAGTAGGACGGGCTAGGAAGGCGCTCTTTGCCTTCTTGACTGTTCAACTTTTGACCTCGAGGGGCTAGCCACTGCAACTAGACAGGTGAGACACTTAAGAGTGAAACGTACGAATGTGGCTCACCGCCTGCCCCGCGGAAAGCGAGCACCTGGAACGGAAATCAACCACTTCCAAGAGCAACAAAGATTGCGAAAACAGCAAAAGAAAAGAACCTGAAAAAAATCAGGTTCTTCACTCAGTCGTTTCGATGCGGTTTTCTTCGAGGACGGTATACATGTTATCCGCGTCCTCTTTTTTTGTTGTATCTTTAAGCTCGTTGATTTTAACCTTAACAAGCTTTTGGCCAAAACGTATCGCAAGCTCGTCCCCTACTTTTACATCAGAGGAAGCCTTCGCCTGCAATCCATTGATGGAGATACGCCCTTGATCTGAAATCTCTTTCGCCACGGTTCTCCGTTTGATCAGGCGTGAGACTTTCAGAAACTTATCTAGGCGCATGCTTACTTAACAGCTTCTTTCAGCTTGTTTCCTGCTTTAAATGCCGGAACAGTTGCTGCTGGAATTTGAATTTCTTTACCTGTTTGAGGGTTGCGGCCAGTACGGCTAGAACGCTCACGAGTTTCGAAAGTTCCGAATCCAACAAATTGTACTTTGTCTCCGTCTTTTAGAGCAGAAGTGATTTCATCGATTACGCCATTAACGACTGTTTCTACGTCTTTCTTAGTAAGTCCTGACTTTTCTGAGATATTTGTTACCAATTCATTTTTGTTCATTTTAATTACCTCCTAAAGTTTCTATCAAAGATTTCGCTAGAAACCCCCTATAATTAAGGGTTTCATGTTATTTCTCGAGAAAATATTCTCTATTTTTCACTATAATCCTTCTTTGTTGAAAAAAAAATTATTTTGCCTCGTTCCAAAGACGGTCCATTTCTTCTAAAGTGACGTCGTCAAACGAAAGACTTTGCTTCTTCAGTTGCTGCTCGATGTAGTTAAAACGCTTCTTAAATTTACGGTTTGTTTCATTTAGAGCTTCTTCAGGATCAATCTTGTAAAAACGGGCTAGATTCACGACAGAGAACAACAGATCACCTAATTCTTTTTGCTGTTCATCGCCATCAGCTTCTTGAAACTCTTTTAATTCTTCTAAGATCTTATCGACTACCGGTTCAACTTCTTTCCAATCAAAGCCAACTTTCGCTGCCTTTTTTTGATAAAGAAACGCTTTTTGAATAGCCGGAATTCCCTTTGGTACACCGTCTAATAATGAATCACGATGTTGTTTCCCTGTTTCTTGTGATTTTATTGCATCCCAATTAGCCACAACTTCATCTGCGTCATCTAGAGAAACATCACTAAAAACATGAGGATGACGACGAATCATCTTTTCAGTTAACGTTTCAATTACGTCTTCTAAAACAAAGAAGCCTTCATCTTCCCCAATTTGTGCGTGAAGAAGAACTTGAAGCATTACATCGCCTAATTCTTCCGCTAGGGCATCATCGTCTTCTTCATCAATGGCGTCTAACACTTCATAAGCTTCCTCGATCAAATACTTCTTTAACGTCACATGCGTTTGCTTCTGATCCCAAGGACAGCCTCCAGGACCGCGCAATCGAGCAATAACGTTTTTTAAGAAAGCAAAGTCTCTGTATAGCATCTCCTCTTCTTTTACGGGAGGAACATACACAGCGGTTAAGTTATTCAATGTTACAGACTGATCTAGCTCGTATAGTGGTACTACTTTAATAGATTCCTCAGCACTTCCTGCTGCTGTAACGATCGTTACTTCATAATCATCAGGATACTTATCCATCAATGTCAGCTTTACTTCTGAAGCGATAAAGTTGTCGTACACCTGCACGATAACAAGATGATGTCTGATCTGAACCTCATCTTTTTTCAAAGAAGTTCCATCAAGTATCTGGCAACCTTCAATCGGATCAATCTTTAGTGCCGTATACATTTCATCAAGAAAACTCTTTCCGCCTGCTACTGAAACTTCGATTCCTTTATTCTCACTTTTATGAAGAAGAATCTGTACCGCTTGCTCCGCCACTAATGGATGACCTGGTACAGCATAAAGCACATGGCCTTCTACTTCTGCCTGTTTAAATAAGGTCTCAGCAATCTCTTCATATACTGGTTCAAACTGATCATGCTTTTCATAGATTTCATCAAACGCGACAAAGTCCTTTCCTTGTTTCATTAATTCTTCGATCGCAGGGTGATGAATCGTACGCACGTAAACTTTTTCAGCTGATTCTAACATGCGATAGATGCCAAGTGTCATCTGATCTAAATCTCCTGCACCTAACCCGATAATCGTAATCTTCTTCGTCATCATGGTCTCCTTTTTTTAAGACGTTTAAACACCTTTTGAATAAAACCTATTGAATGAAAGACGGAGTTCCATTCACTTTGAGAAAATATTTTAAACATAAAGATACAGAGAATATAGATCACTGCACCAATAAATGAAGCACTCATACTCATCAGCATCGCTTGAAACCGAGTATCAGCCATGAATAAATAGTTCTCCGTCATTTGGATCCACGTCCAAACACCTGCACTCATCAAAATTAAAGAGATGAATAGTGCAAGCAGTGTTGTTTTTCTGCTTCCGTTTAGAAACTTTGTAACGAACTGAAGTTTAATTAGTTGTGCAATCGCCGCTGCCATTGTAGCCAATACTGTGGATGCAGCTGCTCCTTCCATGCCGAAAGAAGGAATGAGCACCAAGTTTCCCGCAATTTTTATCAATACCGCTATAAGAACGGTGTATGCCGCAAACCGCCCTTGACCGAGTCCTTGTAGAAGTCCTGTTGTCGTATAGATAATTGATACGAAAATAATTGATATACAAAGAATAGCAAGAGCAAGCGATCCATTATCATTTTTAAACAGCATAACATTGAGGTGTTTCATAATACAGATCAGCCCAACTGCTGCTGCTCCGCCAAAGACTACAGAAATTTTCACAGAGAGTTTTGCAAGTGTTCGAATCTCTTTTTGTTTCTTTTCTGCTACAAGCGATGCCATCTCTGGTACTACAGCAAGTGCTACTGATGCGGCTAGCACTGTTCCTAACTGAAGAAGTGGTTGACCGCGGTCAAAGACGCCTTTCAGTAGTTTCGCGTCATAAGCTTCCATGCCGCTTCCTATCCAAACATTCACGAAAAGGAAGGCATCAACAAGCTGCATCAACGCTAAGATCAGTGCGCTTAATGACAAATAGATACTCGTTTTTAACAGCTCTGCGGCATATAGAAATCTAAATCTTGATTCAGAGCTAAAAGTATTTGTCACACCTTTTTTCCAAAAATACAAAAGAAACAATCCTGACGCAAGTGCACCAATAACGGATCCTGAAAGCGCTACTGCTCCTGTTTCATAACTGGAATACCCTTTTAAAACGAAATAATAAGATAAAAGTAAGATGCCTGAAACTCTTATGGTTTGTTCGATCAACTGTGAAACAGCAGTCAATTGCATATCGCCAAACCCTTGATAGGCTCCCCTAAAAAAAGCGGAAAGCGGAATAAAAAGAAACAGAACGGAGATTACTTTAATCGGCAGTTCCAAATGCCGGTCTCCCATCCATTCTGCCATGAATGGTGCCGCTAAAAACAAGAATAAAAACGATACTAAACCCAACATGACAGATGTCCATGCTGCGGTCTTAATTAAATGATCATCATTGTTCTTCTCTGACACGATCATTTTTGATAGGGCCATCGGAAAGCCCGTAAACGCAATAGCAACAGCTATTGCATAAAAAGGATAAGCTTGCTGAAACACATAAAAGCCAAAATCACCCGTCATGTTTTGATAAGGAATCCGATAAACGACGCTGAGTAATTTAACGATAATGGCAGCTGAAGTAAGCAGCAAAGCCCCTTCCCATACGGAATATTTCTTTGTTTTCATGAACTAACCTCAATATTTATAACATTTATATTTCCCGGGACGACAATAGTCGACACAATCTGTTTTGAATGAACATAATTCAAGGTATTATACCATAGTCCGTTCATATCGCCCTGCGATACACGATCCACCGAGCACGCCCGCGTAAACGAGCACCTGAAACGGAGATCAAGTCTCTAATAACGAAAAAAAAGAAAGAGCAGAATCGCCCTTTCTTATTGCTCCATCTGTCTAGCTAAAAATCCAGCTGCAGTTTCAGCAAGTTTTTGCTCTAGTTCTGTAAGCTTCTTACCTTCTTTACCAATCATAACGACTGCTCCGATCGGATCTCCACCTGCGATGATCGGCGCGATCACGTGAGAAGTGTTTTCTTTGATCCCATCGATCAGCTCAGCTTCCGTTCCGTTCGGTTCCACTAACGTCTTTCTGTCACTCATAGAGGCTTCTACCACTTTACCGATGCTTTTATTGTGATAATCTTTCTTGGATCCGCCAGCTACCGCAATATATGTATCACGGTCAGCAATTAACACAACATGACCTGTACTGTCTGCAAGGCTTTCCGCATATTCTTTTGCGAAGTCACCTAGCTCATTAATTGGAGAATATTTCTTTAAAATGACCTCTCCATCTCTGTCTACAAAGATCTCAAGCGGGTCTCCCTCACGAATCCGAAGTGTTCTGCGGATTTCTTTTGGAATGACAACGCGCCCGAGGTCATCAATACGTCGAACGATACCAGTTGCTTTCATATAGATAATGCCCTCTCTTTCGGATGTTGATGAATCATTGATGTAACAAAATGGTTCCTTCACTGAAAGAATGTTCCATTTCCTAGGTTTATTATTTGTTACATCTCCTGTTCTATTCACGAAAGAAAGGGTTATTAAAATTTATGGTGTATTTGTTGTCTTTTCTTTCCTAGCATGCTTCATTTCTTTTAGGAAAAGATCAATCTGCTTCAACAGATCCAAGTCTTTTACTCGTTTACGGTTAATAATTACTTTCATCAGATTACCCTGCATGCCGAGGTTTACGTGTCGGCCGATCTTATTGGCGATCTCGAACATCTTCCCGCCATCAACCAATGAAGTCGTCTTTTCATTAAGAATCATGTTCACCGTATCCTGCTTCTGTTCGATCGTCTTCACGCCTTCTCGTTTAGCGCGTAGTTTAATGCCTGCTACTAAAAGTAAACACTCAACTTCGACTGGATAGTCACCGAAACGATCGATAAACTCCTCTTGCAAATCAGAAATATCTTTTAAAGCTTTTGCAGCTCGTACGTGTTTGTACATCTCAATCTTTTGTTTTTCGTCACCGATATAATTCGTCGGAATATAAGCATCCACCTCAATATTGAGGTCAACGTCTTCTTCCACTTCTTTCGGTTTGTTACCTTTTCTTTCTTGTATCGCCTCTTCAAGCATCTGCGAGTACAGATCAAAACCAACAGAGTCGATAAATCCATGCTGTTGAGCACCTAGGAGATTACCCGCACCACGAATGGAAAGATCTCGCATCGCGATCTTAAAGCCAGATCCTAATTCGGTAAATTCTTTGATCGCCTGTAGCCGTTTTTCCGCAACTTCTGTCAAAACTTTATCCCGTTGATACGTAAAATACGCGTAAGCGACACGGTTAGAACGCCCGACCCGGCCTCTTAACTGATAAAGCTGCGAGAGCCCCATCTTATCCGCATCGTACACGATTAATGTATTTACGTTAGGAATGTCCACACCGGTCTCAATAATCGTTGTAGATACCAATACATCATAATTTCCATCTAAGAATTCCAGCATAACACTTTCAAGTTCATTCTCAGACATCTGCCCGTGAGCATAGGCAACACGGCAATCCGGGACAAGCATAGAAATTTGCTCTGCCATTCGTTCAATTGAATCTACACGGTTGTATAAGAAATACACTTGCCCACCGCGTCCCATCTCTCTCTCGATCGCTTCTCGAACAAGAGAACCATTATAGTCCATCACATACGTCTGCACCGGGAAACGATTCTCAGGTGGTGTTTCAATAACAGATAAATCACGAACACCTAGCATCGACATATGAAGTGTACGCGGAATAGGCGTTGCCGTTAACGTAAGCACATCCACGTTTGATTTTAGCGTTTTGATCTTCTCTTTATGCGTAACCCCGAAACGCTGCTCTTCATCAATGATGAGCAAGCCTAGATCTTTGTATTGAACATCTTTAGAAAGCAGTCGGTGTGTCCCGATCGCGATATCGACTGTCCCTGCTTTTAGACCTTTAAGCACTTCGTTTTGCTCTTTTTTAGACCGAAAACGACTTAAACTGCCAATTGTGATCGGAAACTCAGAGAACCGCTCACGAAACGTTTCAAAATGCTGCTGAGCTAAGATTGTAGTAGGAACAAGGAACGCTACTTGCTTACCGTCCATGATCGCCTTAAACGCGGCACGGATCGCCACTTCCGTTTTTCCGTAACCTACATCTCCACAAAGTAGTCGATCCATCGGACGAACGCTCTCCATGTCTTTTTTAATCTCTTCGATTGCTCGAAGCTGATCGTCCGTTTCTTGGTAAGGGAAACTTCCCTCAAACTCACTCTGTTCTGCACCATCTTCAGCGAAAGCGTATCCTCTGCTCGCTTCACGCTCTGCATAAAGCTTGATGAGATCATCCGCAATATCTTGAACCGAAGACTTAACTCTGCTCTTAACTTTCTTCCAATCACTACCGCCTAGCGAATAGATCTTAGGTTCTTTGCCTTCAGATCCTACATATTTTTGAACTTGGTCGATCTGCTCAACCGGAACATACAATTTGTCATTGCCGGAATATTTAATATGCAGATAGTCTTTGTGGACCCCTTTGATCTCAAGCGTTTCAATCCCTAAGTACTTTCCAATCCCGTGATTCACGTGAACGACATAATCGCCTACTTTTAGTTCAGAATAGCTCTTGATCCGCTCGGCGTTCGTCATCTTCTGTTTTCTTGCAGGACGTTTTGCCTTTTTTGTAAATACTTCTTCCTCTGTGATAACAACAAGCTTCTGCTTCACAGATTCAAATCCGCTACCAAGATCTCCAAGTAGGATCTGACTCGTCTTCGGTTGAATGTTCTGATCTGCCCCAATGATACCTGCATCCATCTCATAATCTGCAAGTACTCGTTCAAGCCGATTCGCCCGCTCTTTGTTCATCGCTATAAAAACGATCGCAAATCCGAGTTTCTTCCACCGGTCCATCTCACCTTTTAGGACATTCATCTGACCGTGAAAATTCTGCATGCTCTTACATTCTACGTTTAAAATATTTTGAGGTTGCGTGTGTGGGACATGCCTTAAAAACAGAGATAAATATATAATTGGAAATGCCTTCTTATCACCAAGCAATTGATTCGTATCTGGCGAAATCGTAAGGTCTTGTACAAGCTCTCCATGCTCAAGAAGTGCCGTCTGCCATTCTGCCTCTTCTTTATCCAGCTGCTGACTCGTTTCTTGAATTCTGCCGATCTCATCCATAACCACTAAACTGTTAGGTGATATGTATTGCAAAAGGCTTGCCGGTTCATCGTAAAAAAGAGATGCGTATTTATACATGCTTTGAAACTGTTGCTTCTCACGCAATCTTCCTGTTTCATAGCTGATATTTTCAACTAGTGTCTCTTTTAATGCATCATCTTTAATATTTTTCAAAGTAGATGCCAGCTTCGCATCTATACGATCTGCTGCGTTGTTATAATGTTCATCGAAAAGAATCAGTTCTTCGGCTGGAGCAATAGAAATCGTTTTAACTTTATCCTGCGAACGCTGTGTTTCTGCTTCAAAATATCGGATAGAGTCGATCTCTGTATCGAAGAGTTCGATTCGAACAGGATTCTTTTCAGTTAGCGGGTAAATATCAATAATCCCACCACGAACACTAAATTCTCCAGGTGTTTGAACCATTGATGAACGTTCATAACCCATTGCGACTAATTTTTTTAAGATTTCATCTGAATCGATATCTTCTCCTAACTGAAAAGAAAGACCAGCTTTTTTCCAAACCTCAACCGGTGGCAAGTATCGTCTTAAACCTGCAACAGGTGTGATAATGACACCTTTAAAAGATTGACTCAGCTGATTTAAAGCCTCGATTCTTTGGCTTTTTAATTCAGGACTCGATATGGCCATCTCAGATGAGATCAGATCATTTACAGGATATAAATAAACTTCATCTTCAGATAAGAGAGAAGTTAGATCTTCGTATAGTTTTTGTGCTTGAAATAGATTATGGGTTACAACGAGTTGAGGTTTACCTGTATTCTCATGAAGACTGCTGATAAGCATCGTTCGAGCAGAGCCTGAAAGACCAGCGACGAGTTGTTCTTTCAATCCTCCATTGATGCCATCCATTATGGATTTAAAGTCTTCTCCCTGACTAAAATATTTCTTCAATCCAAGCATTTCTTATTCCCCCTCTCACAAGAGCTAGTCATTGATTCTATGATAATAATTTCATGTCTGTTTTCAAAAAGATTATGGCTTGTTGACTTTAGGATCCCTTCATTGATAAGTTGATTGTAGTGTAAGATGCGAGACTCCTGCGGGACAAGCGGTCAGGTGAGACCCTTAAAGGCGCAAAGCGGCAAGGGGCTCACCGCCTGCCCCGCGGAAAGCGAGCATCTGGAACGAAAATCAACTACTTTCTAAGACATCAAAGGAATACGAAAGCAGCTATTTTAAACAGAAAAAGGCTTTGGCCCGCTTAGATAGGCTGTGGCCAAAGCATTACCTTATTGAATAAAGGATTTCAGTGTATGATACTCCGGATTACGTTCTAACGTATCCTGACAATCCTCACATGTCGTTGTAACTTCTATATCTCCATTCTCTTTATAGGAGAGTAATTCCTGCCGTTCTTCGTTACTTAATGTTTCAAATCCGAGTTGTGCTGCATTCACAGTATGGTGATCAATCGTACCAACATGTGTTTTACAATGCCTGCACCGGTAATGAATAGCCATGCACAGTCCCCTTTCGGTTAGCATTATACTAACCATTATGAGCGGAACATGTGTAATCTATTCTTTAGCCGTTAAACTTATTCATAACTTTATCAAAAGATGTTTCTAGAAAAGCTTCACAAGCTTTTACAGATCGGTCGATACCATGTTCGATATCTGGAAGTTCCTCTTTAGAAAAACGGTTTAAAACGAAATCAGGAACTGGTTGCTGGTTCGTCGGGCGTCCGATACCAAATCGAATTCTTTTAAATTCTTGCGTTCCAAGGTGAGCGATCATAGATTTAATACCGTTATGCCCGCCTGCGCTTCCCTTTGTACGAAGTCTTAGTTTTCCTGGAACCGTGTCGAGATCATCGTACACGACAATCATATCTTCTAATGGAATCTGAAAATAATCCATGAAAGGACCTATACATTCTCCAGATAAATTCATATACGTTAGCGGTTTTAATAAGAATACTTTTTCTCCTCCAACCACACCTGTTCCGTAAATTCCTTTGAACTTGGTTTGTTGCATGGGGATATTTAAGGAGTCTGATAATGTATCTATTACTTCAAAACCTATATTATGCCGGGTGCCATCAAATCGAGATCCTGGATTCCCGAGCCCAATAAACAATTTCACTTTATGTTCACCTTACCTTCAATTGTCTTATGAACATTATACACAATTGGCATAACAGAATAAAAACGCAGCGGTCGCTGCGTTTTTATATTCATTCATTCTATTCGTCTTACTTTTCTTCTTCTTGACTGTCATCAGCAACAGATTCAGAGGATTCTGGAGCATCTCCTTCAGCATCCGCTTCTTCTGTTTCTTCGTCCGTTTCTTCATCTTGAAGTTTTGGAGGTGTTACACTCGCAATCACTTCGTCTTCCTCGTGAAGAATTTCGTATTTTTTGCCTGTTGGTAAGTCCTTAACGGATAAGGAATCACCTATATTTAATTCTTCAACAGAAGCTTCTAATTGTTCTGGGAAGTCAGCAGGTAATGCTTTAACATTTACTGTTGCAAGTACACGTTGCAATACTCCGCCTTCTTTAACACCAACAGATTCACCTGTTAAAACAACTGGCACCTCTGCTTCTGTTTCTTTATTTAAGTCAATTGCTAGAAAATCTACGTGCGTAACAGAATTTTTCAAAGGATGTACTTGCATATCCTGTACCATGACAGAATAATCTTTTCCATCTACTTTTAATTTGAGTACGCCATTCTTGCCTACTTCTCTGTAAGCTTTAATAAATTCAGGCTCATCAACGGATAAAGCTACAGCTTTAGTCCCATAACCATAAAGGTTTGCCGGGAAATGTCCTTTACTTCTTAATTCCGTTAAAATCGAACGTTTGTCTGTATTTCTTTTTTCGACTGTTAGATTCGTTGCCATAATGAGATCCACCTTTCCTATTTCGAGTCTCTTTAAAGCATTACCCGAACTGAAAGATTTTAAAACGTGAAGTTAGAAATCGATTTAGCAAGCACTTCTTAAGCGAAAGTTGATTAGTGTTTTCCATGTTGCTCTTGAAAGTAGTTGATTTCCGTTTCAGGTGCTCGCTTTCCGGGGGGCGTGCGGTGAGCCCCCAGGAGTCTCGCACCTTCCACTTCAATCAACTTTTCAAAGATGAGAGTAAAAAATCTCAAATGCAATAATCTCTATAGAAGAGCTTTATAAGCTTAATCAAACAATTTAGATACAGAAAGTTGCTCATGAACGCGAATGATTGCTTCTCCTAATAAAGGAGCTACAGAAAGCTGTGTTACTTTATCAATCTTCTTCTCTTCAGGAAGAACGATCGTGTTTGTAACAACTAGCTCTTTAATAGAAGAGTTCTGGATACGATCCATCGCAGGTCCTGAAAGAACAGGGTGCGTACAGCATGCATAAACTTCTTTCGCGCCGTTTTCAACAAGTGCGTTAGCTGCTAGTGTGATCGTTCCAGCCGTATCAATAATATCATCGATTAAGATCGCTGTTTTTCCTTCAATGTTACCAACGATGTTCATAACTTCAGATACGTTCGGGCGAGGACGTCGCTTATCAATGATAGCGATTGGTGCTTTTAAGCGATCAGCCATCTTTCTTGCTCTAGTAACTCCGCCATGATCTGGCGATACGATTACAATATCATCTAATTCTTTGTTTGCAAAATAATTTGCTAAGATCGGCACACCAAGTAATTGATCAACTGGGATGTCGAAGAAGCCTTGAATTTGAGTAGCATGAAGATCGATTGCAATAACACGAGTTGCACCAGCAGTTTCAAGCAGGTTAGCTACAAGTTTAGCTGTAATCGGCTCACGTGCGCGTGCTTTACGGTCTTGACGTGCATAGCCATAGTAAGGCATTACTACGTTAATCGTTTTTGCAGAAGCACGCTTTAAAGCATCAATCATGATTAAAAGTTCCATTAAGTGTTGGTTAACTGGATCACTTGTAGATTGAATAACGTAAACTTCACAGCCACGAATACTTTCTTCAATGTTAATCTGAATTTCCCCGTCACTAAACTTTGTTACTGAACTTTCCCCGAGCTCAATTCCAATGTGCTGAGCAATCTCCTTTGATAATTCCTTGTTAGAATTTAACGTGAAAACTTTCAATGTAGGATCTACATACGTACTCATTGATGGCTCCATCCTTCCCCACTCTTAAAATTATTGGTTTTGGTTTTGTTTTTCGTTTAACTTTTGAACGTAGTTTTCTTTAACAGTTTGACGCGATCTTGCGATGGATAATGATTCAGCAGGAACATCATTTGTTATTGTTGAGCCAGCTGCAACATAAGCATTTTTGCCTACGGTGACTGGAGCAACTAGGTTAGAGTTACAACCAATAAACGCCCCATCTTCTACCTTTGTTAAGAACTTGTTCTTACCATCGTAATTCACTGTGATAGATCCGCAGCCAAGATTTACATCTTTGCCGATCTCAGCATCGCCGATATAGCTAAGATGAGACGCTTTACTTCCTGTACTCATCACAGATTTTTTTATTTCTACAAAGTTTCCGATCTTTACTTTGTTCTCAAGAACGGACTTCGGACGGATGTGAGCAAATGGACCGATTGCTGTCAGATCTCCAACTTCACTATCATGAATAACAGATTGACGAATCGTGTTTCCATTTCCAATAACACTATCTTTAATCTCAGATTGAGGACCGATTATGTTTTCTTCTCCTATTTTCGTTTGTCCTAAGATTACAGTCCCAGGATAGATGACCGTATCACTTCCGATTACCGCGTCATCTGAAATATAGGTTTGATCAGGATCGATCAATGTAACACCATTTCTCATATGGCGTTCGTTAATTCGTTTCTTCATATATCGTTCAGCTTGTGATAATGCTACTCGATCATTTACACCTAATGTTTCATTAAAATCTGGTGTTTGATAAGCAGCTACTACTTCGCCTGCATTCTTTAAGATCTCTATAACATCTGGCAAATAATATTCGCCTTGTACGTTTTCGTTATTTACTTGTTTAAGCGCATCAAACAACGCCTTATTGTCAAAGCAGTAAGTTCCTGTATTGATCTCAGTCACTTTACGCTCTTCTTCAGATGCGTCCTTGTGTTCTACATTACGCTCAACCGTTCCTTCACTGTTACGGATAATGCGTCCGTATCCAGAAGGGTCTTCAGCCTTAGCTGTTAGAATCGTAGCTTTTGCACCAAGAGATTCATGTTCAGCGATCAGCTTTTGCATTGTTTCCGATGTAATAAGAGGTGTATCACCACAAACAACAAGTGTGATTCCTTCTTTATTTGCTAGGGCGCTTTCAGCTTGCATAACAGCATGTGCTGTACCAAGCTGCTCTTCTTGAAGGACATACTGAACGTCAGATCCTAGTTGGTCTTGAACTTTTTCAGCACCATGGCCGACTACTGCCACCAACTGTTTCATTTGAAGAGAGTTGATTTGATCAACAACATGTTGAACCATTGGTTTCCCACAAACAGGATGCAACACTTTATATAATTTGGATTTCATCCTTGTTCCTTGACCCGCAGCAAGAATGACCGCATAGCGATTTGTCATTGTGAACCTCCATCCATTTTCCTAAATCTTAAATATTTCTTAACATACCATTACGAATATATCTTAAACCCGTAGTCATTTCAAGAAGTGACGCGGGATTGTCAATGGTTTGATAAATTTTATTGAAAAATGAGGTGATTTTTTTATAAAGAAGGGGTATATATAGGAAGGTTCTTTCTTATGAGGAAAAAAGAGCAAATAAAAAGAACCCAATCATTCAGACTAGGCTCTAAATTCTTATTGAGATATTATGAAGCCCCTGCTTCTTCTAAAGCAGACTCCATCTCTCCCATACGGTGATATTCTGTTAACACCGCGTTTTGGATCTTCTCACGTGTACTAGACGTGATCGGATGCGCGATGTCACGGAACTCTCCATCTGGTGTTCGTTTGCTTGGCATAGCTACGAACATTCCATTATTGCCATCGATTACCCTAATATCATGAATGACAAATTCATGATCGATTGTAATGGAGGCAATCGCTTTCATACGGCCTTCTGTATTTACACGGCGTAATCTTACGTCAGTCACTTCCATTCACAAACACCACCTTTTTCCAAAATAAGAACGTAATACTACAATTCTGCAGCTTTTTACAAAATCCTTCTTTGAATAATAAAAATTTTTAAAATATTTGTGGCGCCCCATCTAGTCTAGTGTTTTGAAGTTCAAATAGAGTTTTTTTTATTCTTTTAGAGATCGGTTCTATAGGTTACGACGAAATTTGATCGTAGAAATAAATTAGAAGGTTAATGATTATTTTTTGAAGGAAAAGAACCTATTCTAAGAGTGAAGTGGGTAGTGAAAAGTTTTAAGAGAAAAAACAGGTGAGTTTCAGTTATTTTTGATTGTTCAAAATCGGCACTACTTATACCTAATAGGGTATCTAACAAGGTATTTCAAGAAATATAAAACTTATTTCTAGAAATTTTGAAGATATTCCTGCGAGTTTACAAATTCCGACAACAAAAAACCATCCCTATACCCTCAAGCCCCAATAAAGACCCGCGGTCTCACAGCTGCTATATAAAGGAACTTTTAAAAAAGGTAAAAAAATAAGCCCCACAGGGACTTATTTTGTAAGTGCGATGACTTCTATTTCTACTTTTGCATCTTTCGGGAGCCTTGCAACTTCTACACAAGATCTTGCTGGCTTATGGTCGTTGAAATATTGACCATACACTTCATTAATATCTGCAAACTCGTTCATGTCTTTAATAAAAACCGTTGCTTTCACGACTTGATCAAGTGAAGAGCCTGCTTCTTTCAAGACCGCTTGTAGATTTTGAAACACTTGATGTGTTTGTTCTTTTACATCTCCATCGATCATAACTCCTTCTTTCGTTAGAGGAATCTGACCTGAACTGAAGAATAATTTGTCGATTACAATCCCTTGAGAATAAGGACCGATTGCTGCAGGTGCTTCTTCTGTATGAATTTTTTTCATCACGCTTGACCTCCGTTTAGAAAGTAATTACCTTTTTCCACTTCGATGCGATTTTCTTTTTCGTTCACTTGTGCAAGTCGTGCAATGGAAACATAATCATCTACAAGTCTTTCTGAAACTTCTTGAGCCTCAACGAGAACACCAATTCCTTCAATGTGCGCCTGAAACTCTTCGATCAAGCTGATCATGCCCTTGATCGTTCCGCCCGCTTTCATAAAATCGTCGATGATGAGTACACGTGAGCCCTGTTTGATGCTTCTTCTCGCAAGAGCCATGGTCTGGATGCGTTTTGTTGAACCCGAAACATAGTTGATACTCACGGTAGATCCTTCTGTTACTCTGCTGTTGCTTCGTACCACGACGACAGGAACGTTTAAATGTGTCGCCACTGCATATGCAAGCGGGATACCCTTCGTTGCGATCGTCATGACAACATCGATTTTTCTTGATGAGAAAACAGATGCGAACAGCCTTCCGATCTGATTCACTAATCTGGGGTTTCCGATGATATCTGTTACGTACAAATATCCTCCAGGTAAGATACGGCTCGGATCTTCGAGCAGTTCAACGAGTTCTTTCACCGTTTCTTCCGCTTCTGCTTGATCGATGCCTGGGATATATTTAACGCCGCCGGCTGCACCTGGAACCGTTTGAACATGCCCTAAACCGTGCTGCTCAAAGTGTTCTTTAATAATAGCAAGATCTTCACTTATAGAAGATTTAGCCGATTCGTACCGTTCTACAAAATAAGATAAAGGGATGAGTTGGTGGGGATGGTGAAGAAGGTAACCTGTTAAATCTACCATTCTTCCGCTTCTTTTTAATTTCATATTATCCTCCAAAACCGAATGTTTGAAGATAATATACCATTTTTATACGGATTTTATCAATCATTCCCCTAATAAACGAACAGCATAAACTTCATGACAAAAGCCTCTTAAACCGTTATACACTCTTTGAAGTCGGGATTCGTGCTGAAACAGACCGAAAACAGTTGGTCCGCTTCCACTCATAAGCACAGCGTCTGCTCCAAGGCGCATCATCTGCTCTTTGATGTGTTTAACTTCCGGATACATCTTGAGCGTAACTGTTTCTAAAACATTTCCTAGAAGGCTGCAGATCTTATCATAATCTTTTTCCTCAATGGCTTTGACCATCCCTTCCACATCAGGATGCTTTATGCCTTGAAGCTTTAAGTTACGATACACTTCACCTGTAGAAACTCCGATCGGCGGCTTAGCTAAGAGCACCCAACAAGGAGGTGGCGATGAGATATGATGGATTTTTTCACCTCTACCCGTCGCTAATGCTGTACCTCCATACACGCAAAAAGAAACGTCAGAACCGATCTTCGCACCAAGCTCAGCCAATTCATCCAATGATAACCCTAGTCCCCAGAGTTCATTGAGTCCTTTTAGTGTAGCTGCCGCATCACTGCTTCCCCCAGCTAATCCGGCTGCAACAGGTATATGCTTTGATATATGTATATAAACACCTTTTGTTATGTTAAATGTTTTCTTTAAAAGCAATGCTGCCTGAAAGGCAAGATTTCGTTCATCGAGCGGAACAAAGCCACCTGAACTTTCGATTTTAATTTCGTCTGCCTCTAATAAAGTTAGTTCGATCCGGTCAGCTAGATCTACCGTGGTCATTACCATAGCCACTTCATGAAATCCGTCTTCTCTCTTACGCAAAGCGTCGAGAGACAGATTAATTTTTGCTGGAGCTTTAATGGATACTTTATTAATTGTCATCATTATCCCTGCCTACCATCTTGCACAATTTTGATATTTTTAATAGTAACACAGTATGTGGCGTGAAATATAGATAAAATCAAACACACTCTGTAGAGAAAAACCGGAGACACGATTGGCCTCCGGCTAGAACTACCGCATATTTATCTGTTTTCGTTGTTTAAGCGTTGTTCAGCGATCTCTAAAGCGCGTTTAACCATGTTCCCTGCGTCCTTTGAGCGAATTCCGCCCCAGCCTTCACGTTGAACAGTATCGTAAAAACCAAGTTCTTTTGCGATCTCTGTTTTTAACCCCTCAGACATCATTCCATTTTTTCTTCGTCCCATAAGAAAACCCCTTTCATATGCGATACATCATAGTATCTCCAAAAGGGGTTTTATCTTACGTGATGGTGCTGATTATATGTATTTTTTATGCCGACCACAACCAGCAAGTAAAAAAAATAGCAGTAAAGACTCTTACTGCCCGATTGCTGCTTGTGTATCTTCTAAGAATGTAAGTTCTACTGTTTCTGTGAGTACATCCGCGTAACTATAAGAAACACGTTCAAAAGCGTTGGTGTCCTGATCTAATTTGATAATAAAAACTGCCGGGTATGTTTCTTCCAGTGTTCCAAGTCGTTCGATCGTTTTACGTCGACCGCCGTTCGCACGTAAAGAAAGTCTTCTACCCACGTTGGACTCTAAAGAGCGTCTAATGTCCACTATTGTTTTACCCATTTTAGGCTCCACCTCACTTAGACAAATTATAACACAAATCGTGTTTTTTTGTCAAATTAAAATTTTCATTATAGCAAGCAAAGCATTTTCATGTCAATGACCAAATATCCTTTTTTTGCTTTTTTTAGTATGCCAAATTTCCTGTACATTATGTATAAAATGAATATTTCTTACAAATATTTGTTTAATTCGGGCACTTTTGATATAAATTTCTTTTGTTTATCTTTTTTGGGAACGACAAAAAACGCGTACAACACAGGGGTCTTACACGTTAGCTGTATATCATATCTCAACGCAAAAAAACTCCGAAGTTTTTCGGAGTTTGATGGTTTATGGCTTTGATTTGATCGGCATACCCGTTCTTAGAAATCCCTTTGTCTCAACACCGCCTAATCCTTCTTTACCTGTTAAGGTGTTTCGGAGGACGTCCATGACGTTTACACGGTCCATAAAAGACGTCAAGCTAATCTTTGAGACAATATAGACCGGATCGAGCGCATGGATATTTATACGAGCAGGAGAGCTAGCAAAATTTGAGCCTACTTTTATTAACGATTCAAAATGGGACTGACAGGCACCCGCAAAAATCATTAAGTGATCAAGGTGCGTATATTTTCTTCTCACTTCACGAACGGTTCTAACGAAATATTTGGTATGACGATACGCATTCACATCTGACACATCGCCTTTTGACTTCATATACGCATCGTGACCCGTGATAACAAGAATATCAGGTCTTACCTCATCCACGAGCGCAGGAACTTTCTCAGGCATTTCTGATTCCTTCATATGAATGCCATACACAGGCACTCCCAGCTTCTTATAAAGCTCCAAACATTTATTTAAGTATAAAGGGTCTCCGTCAATATGAAGTACTCTACCAGGAAGCTCAAAGTAGGATTGGTCATATTGATATCCGTTCGTCGATAAATACTCTCTCTTCTGCCTTAATAAATAATAGTCCTGCCTGAATAATTTTAATGAAGACTCTTCTTTTTCTTTTTCCACTTGCCTATGTTCAGACATATGCTTGTCATCAACGACAAATAAGTCATCGACAGGAGCATCTGCCCATAGTCTGAGCTCTTCTCCAGCAAGTTCAGCAATCGTCCGATCCTCGCTGAATCCTACAACCCGAAATAGTAAATCTCGTTTGTAAGAGTTTCGGCTTACAATTGATCCAATCTCTAGTTTCATTTTACTCCCCCTATTCGGAGTAACAAGCTCCATAGCTCCCACTGTTCCTTTTATAAGGTTATGTGTGAGATGGGGGAAAAATGAGGTTTATTTTACGAGAGGTAAAAGAGCGTCTGCTAATTTACCAAATTCCTCAATAGAGAGGGTCTCTCCTCTACGCTTCGGATCGATATCGATCGATTCTAAGATCGCTTGGAGCTCTTCTTTCTTATCTTTTGGAACGAGCTGGCTTGTCAGGTTGTTCCATAGTGTCTTTCTTCTTTGTGCAAAAGATGATCTCACGACATGAAAGAAGAAATCTTCGTCCTTTACGGAAACTGCCGGTTCTTTTCGTAGTGTCAGCTTAATGACAGATGAATCCACATTAGGAGCTGGCACAAATACGGTCTTCGGTACCTTGATCATCGTTTCAGCTGTTGCGTAATATTGGATGGCGATAGACAACGAGTTATAATCCTTCGTACCAGGTGAAGCTGCAAGACGGTCAGCAACCTCTTTTTGAATCATACATACGATGCCTCGAATCGGAAGCTTGTCTTGGAGAAGTTTCATAATAATTGGTGTAGTAACGTAATAAGGCAAGTTCGCGACAACCATTAAATCTTGGCCTTCTTCAAAGTGTTCTTTAATAACAGCATGAATATCCGCTTTTAGTACATCACTATGGATGACATCTACATGTGGATAAGGAGCTAACGTTTCTTCTAATATAGGTAGAAGGCGTTGGTCAATCTCAAACGCCACTGCTTTTTTTGATGATCTTGCGATAAACTCCGTTAATGCTCCGATTCCAGGACCAATTTCAATGACTCCTGAGTTCTCTGTTAAGTCTGCAGCATTTACGATATTGTTTAAGATATTGCGATCGATCAAGAAATTTTGACCCAGACTCTTTTTAAACGTAAAGCCGTGCTTCTCGAGTATGGCTTTCGTCGATTGCGGAGTCGATATATCTTTTCTCATATGCCTTTATTCCTCCTCATTCTTATAAAGCGCCTTTAAAGCCTGCTCAAATTCCTCTGGAGTGACTCTGAACATATTTAGACGTTTATGTAACTGTTTCGCATTCATATAACCTAAACGCAGCTCTCTTCCGATCACTTCACGTCTATGTTTTGAATCTGATCCGCCCGTTAATCCTGCGGCCATCAGATCTTCCCATGAGATCAACTCATCTTCTACTTCTAATAGTTCTTCTCTAACGTGTTCAAGCGCATCGACTATGGCTTCTCGTGACGCATGTTCTACTCCGACACCCTTATCTCCCTTTGCGATGGCATCAGCTTTTTCTAAGTAAGCGTGTTTACAGCCTGGCACATGCTCCGAAATGATTTCACGTATTCGCTTGCCTGGAAAATCAGGGTCCGTAAAAACAATGATCCCTCGAGTCTCATGTGCTCTTTTGATGCGATTTAACGTATCGATGCTAATTTCTGAACCATTTGTTTCTATTGTATCTGCCAATACAGATCGTTTTATAGCAAGGGTATCGCTTTTTCCTTCAACGACAATAATTTCTTTAATTTTTTTCATGATTTCCTCCAAAACGGTGAAACCTTTTTAGGTATTGCAACGTCTAATGTATTGAACGACAAAACATCTTTTACTAGTATACCCCAGGCGTCAAGAAAGTCTAGGTCTACACAGTATTGAGGATCGTTTTGTTATCTCTTTGTCCCTGCGCACAAAAAAGCACAGGGATTTTTTCCCCATGCTTTCAAAGTTAATTAATGATACGAATTTTAACTGATTTTCTTCCCCAAGACTCTGCTTGTGATTGAGAAGCAAAGAATACGTCAATCTTGTTACCCTTAATCGCTCCTCCAGTATCTGAAGCAATAGCATAACCATATCCTTCAACATACACTTTTGAGCCAAGCGGAATCACACTAGGATCGACTGCGATAACTTTCGCATTTGGATTTGATTTTAAATTAAACCCAGTAGCCGTAATTCCTGAGCAACCAGCACAATTAGCTGTATAAGCTGTACTTGTTACCGTTATTTCTCGTCCGCCAGAACTGCTTGATGCGGATGCGGATTGGCTACGAGATACAACTGGCTGTGGTTTTGGCTGTGCCTTCGTCCCAACAGCAACAATTTTATCTGAGCTATCTGATAACGTTTTTTCACTGATCAGTTTTCTGGAAATCTCTTTGCCGTTTTCCATAACAACTTCAAAGCGCTTTTCACGTTTACCTTTTTTCCCATCTTGCACGACACGCTCTTTACCTTTCGTTAACGCGCTATCTTTACGGTTAACAACAGCAAACGGTGTTTCTTCTTCCACTACATCGGTGACCTTTTCTACTCGGATGACTTCAACCTGCGTTTTGCCAGTAATTTTATCTGACTTAGCAGGTGTAACTCGATCAATTTCACCTAAAGATACCTTTTGTTGCTTCAAAAGGTCAGCGACGGTAGTCGAAGTGGTCCAAACTTGTTGAGCTTTTCCGCCTACAACAAGCTTAACCGGGAATGCTGATTCAATTTGGATCTTTCCTTGATCCTTAATATCAGCAGTCAGATTTGGCTTAATAGAATCATGCTCTTTTAACGTTAGCTGCTGTTCTTTAACGAATTGTTCAACAGTCTTCGCTGTCGTCCATATCGTCTTTTCCTTGCCGTTCACGGTAAGGTTGATCTCTTTTGCTTGTAAATAATCAATCTTCATGTTGTCAGTCACCTTGGCGTCAAGACCTGGTTTAACTGAATCATGCTGAGTTATGTTTATGTTTTGTTCGCTTAATAGTTCTCTAACTGTGTTAGCATGCGTGTTCACTTCTGTTTTCTTTCCGTCTTGAATTAGCGTCACATTAGCTTTCGTAGTTTCATAACCTACGAACCCACAAGTTACGGCTAAAACGAAAAGAGCAACGATGGAAAGATAAACTTTCTTGTTCGTGAAACGCGAGAACAAAGCTGTAATTTTCCTATTCATTCAATTTCCTCCCCTACAAGGACTGCATTATAAATATCTTTTTTCTCTCTGTCAAATCACCCTCCTTTTCGCCATGAATTGACCCAAGGCCATTATGAGCGGAAAAGAAGAAAAAAAGAAAGGAAAACCGTTTGACAAATTTCCTTTCTCTTTTGTCAATTCTTGAAAGATTAACGCGATATTTCTCATGCTTTGATAGTTTCCGACAACATCCCCTATCGGTTCATGTTAAAAATTCGGAACGCGTTGTCGGATGTTTTCTCTATGATGTCTTCAAGTGGAAGATCTTTTAATTCAGAAAGTGTTTCTGCAACATACTTTACATAAGATGGTTCATTTCTTTTTCCTCTTAACGGATGAGGGCTTAAATACGGACAATCTGTTTCAATCAAGAGCCGGTCCATCGGAATTTCAGTAGCGACTTCCTTAACCTTCTTAGCATTCTTGAACGTTACTGGTCCACCAAAGCTTATGTAAAAATTCATATCCATGCATTGACGTGCAACTTCTATGCTACCGCTATAGCAGTGCATAATTCCGCCAACTTCATGGGCTTCTTCCTCTTTCAATATGTCTACAACATCTTGCGTTGCTTCACGGTTATGAATAACAATCGGAAGCTTCACTTTTTTAGCAAGTCGAATCTGGCGTCGGAAAACTTCTTTTTGAACATCAGCAGGCGACTTGTCCCAATGGTAATCCAATCCCATCTCGCCAAGGGCGACAACTTTTGGGTGTGCTGCTAGTTCTTCAATCCAATCCAGATCTTCATCAGTCATGTCGATTGCATCTACTGGATGCCAACCTACACAAGCATAGATAAAGTCATACTGTTCTGCCAGTTGCATCGCACCTTTAATGGTTTCACGATCAAAACCGACAACAACTATATGGGTTACACCTTCATCTAACGCTCTCTGAATCACTGCCTCGCGGTCTTCTTCAAACTGTGTAGCATTTAAATGTGCATGTGTGTCAAACATAGTGTACATCCTTTCAACTTTACAAATCTTATCACATTTTCCATTCATTCGGGTAACAGTAGCATTACAAGTTAGTTACAACGTAGGTTAAAAGTCCTATCTTTGACAGTAAAATTACAGGAAATGACTGCCAAATGAACTAAAAATGACAAAAAAGCGGGGAATTGCTCCCCGCTTTTTGTGTTTATTTTACTTTTGAACCGTTTGGAAGTGACGGGTCAACGGTAGCTAGTGTTAACTGACCATCAGAAGATCCAGCCAGGATCATTCCTTGAGAAAGTTCGCCACGTAATTTAACTGGTTTCAGGTTTGTTACGCAGATCACTTTTTGTCCCACAAGGTCTTCTGGCTTGTAGTACTGTGCAATGCCAGACACTACTTGACGCTTTTCATAGCCTAGATCTAATTGAAGCTTTAATAACTTATCTGCTTTCTTTACAGGTTCTGCTTCTATTACAGTTGCTACACGAAGATCCACTTTCATGAAGTCATCAATTGAGATTTCTGGTTTCTCGTCTACAGCTGGTACTTCTTCTTTCTTTGGTTCTTCTGCTACAGGAGCCGAAGAGCCACCCATTGAATTCTTAATGTATTCTACTTCTACTTCTGTCTCTAAACGAGGGAAGATCGGGTCACCCTTTTCAACCTTTGTCTTTGCAGGGATAGCACCGAACTCTTTTAAAGAATCCCACTCAGTAAGACTCTTGTCAGTAAAACCTAACTGACTCCAGATTTTCGCTGGTGTTTCTGTCATGAATGGCTGGATCAACACAGAAACAATGCGGATCGACTCTGCTAGATGATACATAACACTTCCGAGCTCAGCACTTTTTGCTTCATCTTTCGCTAATACCCATGGCTGCGTCTCATCAATATATTTGTTCGTACGGCTGACTAACTGCCAGATTGTTGAAAGCGCAATGGAGAACTCTAGTTTTTCCATGGCTTCTTCAGTTTTTCTAACCGTTTCTAGCGCAAATTCTTGAAGTGTTCCGTCAAACTCAGTCACTTTTCCTTCATATGAAGGGATTTCTCCATCGAAGTACTTACCGATCATAGCAATCGTACGGTTGAGCAAGTTACCCAAATCGTTTGCAAGATCAGCGTTTACTCGATCAACAAAGCTCTCTGGCGTGAACACACCATCTGAACCAAATGGAACTTCACGAAGCAAGTAGTATCGAAGCGGATCTAATCCGTAGCGATCGATCAGAACATTAGGATCCACTACATTTCCTTTGGACTTAGACATCTTGCCATCTTTCATCAAGAGCCATCCGTGTGCAATAACTTGTTTCGGTAGAGGTAGATCTAACGCCATCAACATGATCGGCCAATAGATCGTGTGGAAGCGAACGATCTCTTTACTCATCAAGTGAACATCAGCCGGCCAATACTGTTTGAACTTCTCTTCGTTCTCACTGCCATATCCTAGTGCCGTAATATAATTAGACAAAGCGTCAATCCACACATAGATGACATGCTTCGGATTTCCTGGCACTTTTACTCCCCAATCAAAAGAAGTACGCGAAACAGCGAGATCTTCTAACCCAGGCTTGATAAAGTTGTTGATCATCTCCCGCTTACGTGACTCTGGGAAAATAAATGATGGATTTTCTTCATAATAAGCTAATAAGCGATCTGCATATTTACTCATGCGGAAGAAGTAGCTTTCTTCTTTAACTTTCTTCACTTCACGGCCGCAATCCGGACATTTCCCATCTTCAAGCTGACGCTCAGTAAAGAAAGATTCACAATCCGTACAATACCAACCTTCATATTCACTTAGATAGATATCATCTTGATCTAAAAGCTGCTGAAAAATCTTTTCGACAGATTTCTTATGTCTGTCCTCTGTTGTACGGATGTAATCATCATATGAAATGTCCATCTTTTTCCACAGGGCCTTAATATCGTCAACAATGCCGTCTACGTATTTTAGAGGATGAAGGCCTTGTTCGTTTGCTTTCTTTTGAATCTTCTCTCCGTGTTCATCCGTTCCTGTTAGATACATAACGTCAAAGCCTCTAAGACGCTTGTATCGAGCCATCGCATCTCCAGCTGTTGTTGTGTATGCATGACCGATATGAAGTTTGCCACTTGGGTAATAAATAGGTGTTGTAATATAGAATGTTGGTTTCGCCATCCTAGTCGCCTCCTCAAAATAGTAACCTTTTTATAGTAAAGAAAACTTGGCTGACGCCACATCTTTCGCGTCAGCCTTAGTTGCGCTTATACTGTCTTCCTGAACTTGTGTCACATCGAAATACATCGTGCTATTTCTGATAGTGGAAAAAAAGCCCCTCCATTTAGGGACTATTGGTTCTTTACATTTAGGAAAAATATAACTGTTACGGGAAATGTATCTTTTTACAATATTATAAGAAACTGTTTGCATTAGGACATAAAAGTAAAAAAGTAAGCGAAAGATTTCTATGTAAATACTTTCATTATTCTCTTTTCTTCCTTCAAAATATACCTAATGCATGGAAAGCGTGTCAAGGCATACTAGCTGATGGACGGAAAGGAAAATTGGATAGTATTTTTTCGTTGTTAGTTTTGTCGAAATTTGACGTATTATTTTAGCAATATTTCCAGTTAAATATTTTCATCTTTTACACATTCTTGAATTTTTTATGACAATATATGAATATATCTTCCAATTCAGGGTTTTGGAAGTATTATAATATGGGTATAGTCTAGTAAAATCAATGGTAAAAGACAATAAAATGTTTAAGTCAAAACTATTGACGACAATTGGAAATCTTGGTAAGATGTTCTCGTAGGATTTTGTCGAATTCTGACGATTTAAATAGATAGGGAAATCTTTTATATATTTGAGAGGAGAGATTTTATTATGAAATCTACAGGAATTGTACGTAAGGTGGACGAACTAGGACGTGTCGTTATTCCAATCGAATTACGCCGTACTTTAGGAATTGCAGAGAAAGATGCTTTAGAAATTTATGTTGATGATGACCGTATCATCCTTAAGAAATACAAGCCAAACATGACTTGTGCAGTAACTGGTGAAGTTTCTGATGATAACTACACAGTTGCAGGCGGAAAGATCATCCTTAGCCGTGAAGGTGCTAAAGAAGTAATGGAAGAGCTTCAAAAGCAACTTCAAACATCAAAATAAGCCTAAAAAACAAGAGCCTTCGCTTTAGAAGGCTCTTTTCCTTTGTTTAAGTTTAATCTTCGTTTCTCTTGAAAGTGATTGATTTCCGTTTCAGGTGCTCGCTTTCCGCGGGGCAGGCGGTGAGCCACATTCTTAACGTTTCACTTTTAAGTGTCTCACCTGCCCACCTGTCCCGCAGGAGTCTCGCACCTTACACTCCAATCAACTATTCAATGAAGAAATAAAAGATATAAAACAACAACCTTAAAAAAGATAAAGCATTCTTAGGCTGTTATTGATGATTGTAAACTCAGCTTTTTCGAACCTCTTCCTTATAGCCTACAACTTATAGCCTACAGCCCGTGATACTCTTGGTAGACTTCCCGCTTTGGTACGTTTCGGTCTACTGCTGCTAATTTTATGGCTTCTTTTGGTTTTTCGCCTTTTTCTACGTAATGTTCTACGTGATCTTTTACTGATAAAGGTTCCCACCATTGTTCTTGCTCTTCTGCCTCGAATTCTTTATTTCCACTGCCTTCTACTACTAAACAGAATTCTCCTCGGATTTCTGTGTCTCCTTGACTGAAGAACTCTGATACTTCTTGTAAGGTTCCGCGAGTGATTTCTTCGTATTTTTTTGTGAGTTCTCGAACGACAGCGATGTTTCGATTTTCTAGAACGCCGCTCATGGCTTGAAGTGTTTCTTTTAGACGGTGTGGCGCTTCATAGAAAAGAAGGGTAGATGGAAATCGTTTTAGATTTTCCAGTTCTAGCTTTTTTTCTTTTTTTCCACGTGGTAGAAAACCGTAGAACGTAAACAATTCGGTATTGAGTCCTGATGCAACAAGTGCAGGCAGTGCCGCGTTTGCTCCTGGCAGCGGGATAACGGGTATGCGCTCGTCTACGCATTGAACGACTAATTCATAACCCGGGTCTGAAACACCAGGCATCCCTGCATCTGTAACAAGCGCAATCTGCTTTCCTTCTTTTAATTCTTCTAACAGCTTTTTACCGCTCTGCTGTTTATTATGGTCATGATAGCTTGTTAAGGGTGTGCTGATTTCAAAGTGGTTGCATAGTTTTTTTGTTTGTCTTGTATCTTCTGCTGCGATCACATCGGATTCTTTTAGTATACGAATCGCGCGATATGTCATGTCTTCCAAATTGCCGATCGGTGTTGGAACTAAGTACAGCATGCCGCTTTCTATATCACTGCTGTAACTCTTTTGCTGCCACATACGAAACACTTCCCTCTTTTATCATTCTTTCTTTTTGAGCCCGGTTAAGCTTTTTCACTGCAAACTCCATACGCATCGCTTCTTGTTTGGTAGGAAAAGTCGCTTGAAAGACAAGCTTTAATGGACCTCTACCTCTCGTATACTTCGCGCCTTTTCCTTCTTCGTGCTTTTTAAGGCGTTTTTCTAAATCATTCGTATACCCCGTATAATAACTTCCGTCCTTACATTCGAGAATATATAGAAAATGCGTATTATTCTCCATCTTCGCCATAGAACATCCTCTTTAACTGTTCCGTGTATTGCCCGTCTTCCCCATACACCGTAATAGGAGGGAGAATATGAAGATCTGGTTTGCCATTCTTCATTCCTTCTATTAAAAGCATGTTCGCTTCACTTCCAACTTTCGGATAGATCAGCTGCAGTTTTTTCGGTTCAAGTTTATACTCTCTCATATAAGCTAAAATCTCCATAAGCCTGTTCGGCCGATGAACCATTGCAACTTTGCCACCTTGTTTTACGAGCTGACTGCTCACTCGAATCACATCTTCTAGTGAACAGTGAATCTCGTGACGCGCGATAGCAAGGTGCTCGTTCTGGTTAAAATCTTCTTCATGTACAGATGGGAAATATGGAGGATTACAAGTGAGGGCATCGAAGGCACCATAGCCATATGTAGCTGGAGCGTCTTTAATATCAGCTAAGTCCATCTGGATCTGTTCTTCTAAATGATTTAACGCTACACTCCTCGTCGCCATACTGTGCAATCTTTCCTGAATCTCCACACCCGTAATTTTTGCTTTAGACCGCTTGCTTAACAAAAGAGCAACTGCACCGTTACCGCTGCAAAGATCAATAATCTTACCCTTTTGAATCGGAACCCAAGCAAAACGACTTAATAAAACGGCATCAAGTGAAAAAGAAAAAACAGAGGGGCTTTGTATGATTTTTAAATCTTCATGTACTAAAAAATCAATTCGTTCATCTTGCATTAGATCACTCACAGCACTTCCCTCTCTTTCTTCTATATAATAGGTTAATCTTTTTAATGATTCTTGATTTTAGTGCGTAAAAAAAGAATGATTACTCCTGGAATGTTATCTTCAAGGATATAGGTACAGTTTCGGGTCCCAAAACTGATCATGTTTATATACTTAGGGAGCATTCAGTTCGTCCAATCCAGAAGTTTTCATACCTAATCCAAAAATTTCGACCGTTTATCCACGAGAGTTGGCTCTCAATCCAAAAGTTTTCGCTGTTTATCCACGAGTCTACAATCGTCGACAAATTCCGTCAGCTACTACCTCTCACTTACCCTAGCTCAACGCTTACCTCGCAATCAACCTTAATTGCCACAAACACTGCCATATAAAAAGAAGCCTTCCCATTTGGAAAGGCGTTTATTTCTTATTTAAAAATGAAAGACAAAACAAACAATCTCCCTCTGAACGTACACTGCCATAATGAAGGTTGCAAATGTGGAACCCTTCTTGGTAGAGCCGCGCCAGGTTATCATAACCTTCACCTATATCAGTAGGTTCTTTCTTGGCTTTAGAGGCTACAGACTTTTTAACAGAACTCCGTTTTTGATCGGCATTCAGCTTGTTTCGCAGATTTTCATTTTCCATCACGAGATGGTGGTTTTCTTCAATTAGTGCAGCCAAATGAGTCTTGAAATCTTCCAGTTGCTTTGACAGCACCGTGATTTGCTCTTCCATCTGTACTACGCGGGAAAATATTGTTTTCTTTTCCACGAATTCCACCTCTTTTACTCTGTGGCCTGACTGAATAATTCCTCTCTCTTACCAGCAGCAAGCTCGTCCAAAGTGAACTCTGTCGTTCTTTCCATGGCTGGAATGTTCACTTGAATGACCTTCTCTAGCAAGTTCAAGCCGACAACGCGACCAACACCATGAGGGGTCATAATCTCTTCACCAACATCAGGCATTTCTTCTTTAGCTTCTTCATAATAGTCGTTCTCATACTTCAAACAACACATCAAACGGCCGCAAAGCCCTGAAATTTTAGCAGGATTTAAAGAAAGGTTCTGATCTTTTGCCATCTTGATGGAGACTGGCTCAAAATCTCCAAGGAATGTTGAACAGCAAAGCATTCGCCCACACGGACCGATTCCGCCGAGCATCTTCGCTTCATCCCTAACACCGATCTGCCTGAGTTCGATTCTAGTACGGAAGATAGAAGCCAGGTCTTTGACCAACTCCCGGAAATCAATTCTTCCGTCTGCTG
The DNA here is from genome assembly GCF_016401385.1 of Fictibacillus halophilus. NCBI lineage: Bacteria > Bacillati > Bacillota > Bacilli > Caryophanales > Fictibacillaceae > Fictibacillus > Fictibacillus halophilus. Next base: position 52,452 of record NZ_JAEACF010000006.1, read on the forward strand.
TGAAATAAAAGATGATCTTGTTACGATCGAACGTATATTCAACATCGACAAGCTTCATATCTAGCTTATGCTCGATGATTTTTTCCTCACAACTTTGAAACGCTTCCTTAGCGGCTGCTTTATTTTCTTCTACAGACAAAATGTCTTTCTGTGTCGCGAGCCGAACGACCTTTTTTAAAGGAAGAACAACATCATTCTCCCCGACTAGTTTCTTATCGATAACTACCTTGCCATATTCTATTCCACGCGCTGTTTCCACAATGACAAACGCGTCTTTTTTCACTTCAAGGTCGCCGGGGTCGAAATAATATACTTTACCCGCTTTTTTAAAGCGGATTCCCACTACCTCATACAAGGTTTTATCCCTCCCGTAATCGTAAAACCAACTGCTCCATCACCATCAAGGGGCTGACGTTGCTCCTGAGTCTAGCTTGAGCAGTCAGTATCGCTTGCAGGGCTTCACCCGTCTTTTTTTGCGAAGTGTGAAGAGCCTGCTGCTCTAATGCTTGAAGCTGATCGAAAAACACAACGTTTTCCGAGTTTGATAAATGTATAGATAAAAGATCTCGATACCAGATCAAAAGTAGATTTAAAGCTAAACGTAACTGATCTTTTTCTTTGAAAAAACTTAAATACTGATCTTGCAGTACAACAAGACAGTAATCTGGCCGGAGCCTCAAGTCCTCCGTTAATTGTATCACTTTGGCTCTTGCTTGTGCAAACCACTCTTCCCTACAAATTTCGAGTGCTTCCGCATAATCCGAAGTCAAAGAGGACGCTAACATAGCTACCGGCTTTGGTATATCTTCTTTTAGTAATTTTTCTAAAATCCCTTGTGGGGGAAGGGGTGAAAAGGTTAATGTCTGTGCTCTTGAACGAATCGTATCGAGCAAACGATGAACCTGTTCTGTTAAAAGAAGGGCAATCGTATCGCTTCCCGGCTCCTCTAAAAACTTTAACAGGCTGTTCGCGGCCTGAACGGTCATCTTATCAGCATGCTCAATAATGTACACCTTTTTCGAAGACTCCATCCCACTATAGGCAAACTCTTTTTGAAGTCCTCTTATCTGGTCGATCTTAATGTTTTGGCCATCAGGTGCGATGATATGCACATCAGGATGGTTGCCAGATGTAATCCTCTTGCAGTTCGGACAGCTTTCACAAGGGTTTCCATCCTCACTATTTCTGCAAAGAAACGTTTTAGCAAGAACCGTTGCAGTCGCCATCTTTCCTGTTCCATGAGCCCCTTCAAAAATATATGCATGAGCAAGGCGCTGTTTTCGTATACTGTTTTTTAATAATTTCACAACACGAGGCTGTGTTTTGCTGCACTCTTCCCAGCTCACCATATCTAACTCACCTACTACGTATATAAATTAACTAACAAGCCTTTAATTTCTCCGATTCTATCAAGCAGAGTGATCGAATCTTTCTCTTGGCTAAGAACAGCTTCTGTTAGCTGAATCAAATGTTCATCTACTTCTTTTACAAGTTTAAGGGTGCGCGATCTGCCTTGTTCGTTCCAGCTTTTATTCTGCTTAAGCTGCATACCGAAATCAACGGCTTCTTTTACAAAGCGTTGAACCAAGTTTTTATACAATTGCAGATCTCGTACCGTTTGTGATTGAAGCAGTCTCTTGCCTTGATTTTCTATATCACCTAACAGTCTTGTTAACTGTTCGGAATGCAACTTCTCACTTTGTTTGGATACAGCTTCACCAAAAGAAAGAGACGGCTTTTTCCCGATCTTTCCATCGTTCTGCTTCGTATCTAGAATGGGTCTTATATCTTGGCCAATTTTCATAATAACCCCTCAATATATTTAAAATTGCTGAAAGCTTTCAACAGGCAGAACAAATACCGTCGCCCCGCCTACTTCAACTTCGACCGGGTATGGCACATACGCATCTGCATTGCCGCCCATCGGTGAAACAGGTGCCACCATCTGATTACGGCTCTTGCAATTTTCCCGGATAATCTCCATCACATCATCGATTTGAGCATCTTCCACACCAATCATAAACGTTGTGTTCCCTGCTTTCAAAAATCCTCCTGTTGTTGCGAGTTTTGTAGCACGGTAGTTTTTATCAACAAGCGCATCTTGCAGTCGGTTGCTGTCTTTATCTTGAACAACGGCTATAATCATTTTCATGGCAAATGCCCCTCTCTACTTTTCCTTATGATTCGATATAAGTTGATCTAAATCCTTTACGATCTCTCCAAACACAGCATCAGGGCTCTGTTCACCGTTAATACGAACGATTCGCTCAGTTTGTCGTGAAAAGATTTGTGCAAATCCTTCTCTCACTCGTTCATGATAGGAGAGATCTTTTTGTTCGATTCGGTCTAAGTTCTCAGTTCCATATCGAGCTTTCATTCGTTCTTTACCAACTTGCGGAGATACATCTACAAAATAACTGCGGTCAGGTACAAGTCCACTCGTTGCGATATTGTTTACCTGTAGCACTCGTTCTTCACCTACACCAAGTCCAAATCCTTGGTAAGCGAGCGACGCGTCAACAAATCGATCACAGAGTACGACCTTTCCTTCCTCTAATGCAGGAAGGATTTTTTCATGTACATGCTGTGCACGCGAAGCCGCATAAAGCAGAACCTCTGTAAGATCATGCATTTCTTGGTGCTCAGGATCTAACACAAGTGCCCGTATCTTATCGCTGATATTTGTACCACCTGGTTCACGTGTTTGAATAAAGTCCACCTGATGTTTCCGTAAATATTCAGCAACCTTCGCGATTTGTGTTGTTTTTCCTGACCCGTCCGGCCCTTCTAAAGTTATAAATAAACCTTTCACTATTACTGCTCCTTACGTATGATCAAAAACATATATCACATGGTCCTCGGTAATTCCTTGGAACCGAGCACCCTTCTTTTTTAAAGTAGAATACTCATCTATATGTTTCGAAGTAATTTGTTCTCCTTTTGCAATGAGCGGAATTCCTGGAGGATAAGGAATAACTGCTTCTGCGGCTATCTTACCTTCTGAATCCATTATCGACTGAGGCTTTACTTGCAAACTTTTCATCTCTCTGTACGAAAGTGATAATCTGCTTACTGGAGACAGACCTTTTAGAGATTGATTCGTTCGTTGCCTCGTATCATAACGAGCGAGCTGAGCTGATATCTGTTCAAGTACCTTTTGTAAGTCCTTCATATCGTTCAGCGGACCTAGCGGCAATACAAACAAGACATTTCGGTCATCTGCTAACTCTGTAAACAATCCTTCTTTCTCGAATAATTCCTGAAGCTCATACCCTGATATTTCCCTATCTGACTGAACGGTAATCTTTAATGGATCAAGCTGATAACGAATTGGAGCCTTCATTACCTTTAAATAAGGAAGTGAATCAATATACTTCCTTAGTTCTTCAGATTGAGACAAGATACGTTTGATCACATCGTCATTTAGGTTTTCAAGGAATAGACGGCTAAGATCGAGTGAAGCCAAGATCAGATAAGATGGAGAACTAGACTGTACGACCTGGAGCGCATGCTTTAATCGGTGAATATCCACTCGTTCGCTATTTACATGTAAATAAGCGCCCATTGTTAGAGCCGGTAGAGTCTTATGCGCGGATTGCACAACGATATCTGCCCCTTTATGTATCGAGCTGATCGGCATATCCTTTAATCCGAAATGTGCTCCATGAGCTTCATCGACTAAGACAACTCCACCCACGCTATGTATAAAATCAGCAATTTCTTGAATGTCTTGCTGCATTCCATAATAAGTTGGATTAGTGAGGATGATGCCTTTCACGTTGGGATACTCTTCAACCGCTTGTTTGACCGTTTCAAGATGCACGCCTAATGGATACCCGCCCTCTTCATCCATTTCCGTATGAAGAAATACCGGTGTAACACCTGCTAACTCCAATCCATTCAACACAGATTTATGACAGTTGCGTTGTACCAGCACGATATCATCATCAATAAATGAAGAAAGGATCATGGCATGATTGCCACAAGTGCTTCCATTCACTAAAAAAAAGCTTTGTTTCACTTTATAATAGGACGCTAAAAGCTGTTGCGCTTCTAAAATTACGCCTTCAGGGTGGTGCAGGTCATCAAGTCCTGAAAGCTCTGTAACATCTAATGGTAAAACAGATTGAAAATGGGCTCTTGCCTTCTCTTCAAAAATTAATCCGTTCTTATGTCCCGGCACATGAAATGACCATTTATTTGTACGACTATGATTGATTAACGCTTCATAAAGCGGTGCATGTTTCATCACAAAAATCCCTTTGTTTTTTAAACATTTTTTGCTTTGATTACTCTCTTTATTCTATCACAGATTCTCACCCTACGAATTTACAGCAACAAAAAAACAGGCTGTTTGATAGCCTGTTTTCTTATGAAGACGCGTTTACTAACTTTAATTTTCTTAGTTGGGATAGATAATGTTTATAATATTCGTCATTGGTTTTCGCGGTTAGAATCTTATGCTCACATTCTTGGCAAATAAACTGATGAAGAATGTGTAACCCTCGATCTTTCTTCTCTTCACATACCATACAAATTTCCCCGTACTGTCGTGTCGCTTTCATTCTTCCACCTCCATAATTGCCATTGTTGCCAGATTAATTTATTCATATACGTTAATTCAGATTATTTTGGATACTCTATAAAATGTATGAGAATCTAGGCTTTGTTGTGTCTGTCTTTATTCAATTCATGAAAATAAACCAAGTTTGCGTCTTCATGGTCCTTAATCCCCGCTGTGATGCGGTTTAAAACCAAATGATGTGCTGGAAAGGCAAATTATTTGCTATTTTTAAAGTTTTGAGGATGTAGATATGTTTTTGCGCTGGATCGGGGATGGCATGATGTTGTGTTTTACTTGGATAATTGAATGGTTGAGTACTGTTTGAGTACATTAGAAAGGGATTTTGAAGGTTTAGCTGAAGAAGATTGGATGATTGAAGATGACTGCATGTCATATTCTTCCTTTTTTGGGGGTTTTGTGGGGGTTGAGAGGGTTTTGTGTGTTGTGGGAGTTCATGTTGGTCCTTGATGTATACGAGGCGGGGTATCTTCTTTTGCTAATTAAGTCTAGATGAATAAAATTAAGTCGAAATGGGAGTGAATTAAGTCGGAACGAACCTCAATTAAGTCTAAAATCAAAAATAAAGGCCGTTCGCTAAATCTCGACAACCGATTTCTGCCCGATCCAAGCTCTATACCCTCCACCTTTCACACCCCACTCACCTATAATCAGAAGTTTGGCATCCGCCAAATCACCTTATTCTTCTTTTAAAAGCACAAAAAAAGAAGATGGATTTTCATCCATCTTCCTCATTGCCTAGCGACGTCCTACTCTAACAGGGGGAAACCCCCAACTACCATCGGCGCTAAAGAGCTTAACTTCCGTGTTCGGT
>NZ_JAEACF010000007.1 GCF_016401385.1 Fictibacillus halophilus
CACGGAAGTTAAGCTCTTTAGCGCCGATGGTAGTTGGGGGTTTCCCCCTGTTAGAGTAGGACGTCGCTAGGCAATGAGGAAGATGGATGAAAATCCATCTTCTTTTTTTGTGCTTTTAAAAAGAAGAAAATCAAATAAGGTGGTTTGGCGCATGCCAAACTTCTGATTATGGGTGACTGGGGTGTGAAAGGTGGAGGGTATAGAGCTTGGATCGGGCAGAGATTGGTTGTCGAGATTTAGCGAACGGCCTTTATTTTTGGTTTTAGACTTAATTGAGGTTCGTTTCGACTTAATTCGCTCACATTTTGACTTAATTTTGTGCATTCAGGCTTAATTATGGAAGGGAGATACCCCACTCCGTATGCTTCGAAGATGCGTTTCAACCCCGAAACCCCCTCAACAACCCTCACACAAGAAAAAAGATAGCCACTGCCATCTTCCATCACACGATATTCTTCAGCAAAAGTCTTCAAAACAGTGGTTCAAGCAAACATTCTAGAAGAGACTACCACTCAATTTTCTAACTGGAGCATAACACCAAAAAGGTAGGGAATCTTTTGAGCCGTAATGTTTAGGAACTGTTGGATATAGGGTAATTCTTCTGAAGTATACGTATGAAAAAGTTCGCTCCACCATTCGGTATCGTATCTGCTCAACATACTTAAATTGTAAAGAATCACATAGTGAACCATAAATTCGTTCAATTGTGGAGACTGCAGTAGATCACGGTTAACGGGCAAGTAGTAAGTGTTCTCTAAATGATGATAAGATAGCGGAAAGCAATCAAACGGCTTTAACCGTTCATTCGCCCCAAAAACAAGCTGAATCTCATTTTCACTGCCACTCAAATCGATAGAAAACTTCGACGGAAACAAGCTATTCAAATATTCACGAAATCTTTCTAATGACATATGGAGATGATCATTTGCATTCTTAGGGAGGAAGAAAGTTGACTCATTTTCCTTGTCCATCTTAATAAGATGAACATCACCCTTCATTTGTTTAAATAAAGGACTTAATTCTGGAAGTGTTTGAAGAAGAGAGATCATCGTAAACTTTTCCCCTTCAATATGTTTCATGTGAAACACTTTTTCACAAAAATGATTAAACAGACCTGTTCGTTGTACTTTTACCTCATCATATAGAAATTCGTAACTTCTCTTCTTTCTTTTTCTTGTAGAAAGTCCATGTGCAAGAACTGCGCTTGAATCGGGATAATCAGGATCTTTGCACAATATGCATGCCTTCATGAGCTGAGTCATGCCATAAAACAGGAGAACAGGCTTTAACTCCACAGGTGCTTGTTCGGCGAGTCTATAATATTTCTTGCCATGCTCGATATAGTAAATAAACCCATATGTATTATCAAAGCTTTTGCCGTTTCTGTCATCACAGTTTAACTGATCGTATTGTTTACTTAAGAATTGCTGCGATTTTTGAGAGGAAAAGAACATATCGAATAAAGCCCAAGGGTCATGCTGCATCATCATTTCTCGATCAATCCTCTCTTCGTAAATTATTTGAAAAATCGAACATATTTTGTATTCCTTGACACTAGTGTACCCAGTTGATAATCTACAAATAATATTTTTCAGGAAGATAAATTTGAAGGGGTGGTTAAGGTATGTGGCAAGATAAGTTTGCAAAAGAAGGTTTAACCTTTGATGATGTGTTATTAATTCCAGCGAAATCGTCAGTTCTACCTGGTGATGTTTCGATTAAAACGAGGTTATCTGATACGGTTCAATTGAACATTCCAATTATTAGTGCTGGAATGGACACAGTAACAGAAGCAAACATGGCGATCGCTATGGCTAGACAAGGCGGCTTAGGAATTGTTCACAAGAACATGTCAATTGAAGAACAAGCAGAACAGATCGACCGTGTTAAACGTTCTGAAAGTGGCGTTATCACAGACCCGTTCTACCTAACACCTGAACATCAAGTATTTGACGCTGAGCATTTGATGGGCAAGTATCGTATCAGTGGTGTACCGATCGTTGATGCAGATAAAAAATTAGTGGGAATCTTAACGAACCGTGATTTACGTTTTGTTCAAGATTATTCTATTAAGATTTCAGATGTGATGACAAAAGAAAACTTAGTGACTGCACCTGTTGGCACTACGTTAAAAGAAGCTGAAAAAACACTTCAGCAATATAAGATCGAAAAGCTTCCACTCGTGGATGATGAAGGTACGCTACAAGGCTTGATTACTATTAAAGATATTGAAAAAGTAATTGAATTCCCGAACTCTGCTAAAGACTCACAAGGCCGTTTATTAGTAGGTGCTGCAGTGGGTGTTACGAAGGATGCACTTCTTCGTGTAGAGAAGTTAGTACAAGCGGGTGTGGATGCGATTGTTATCGATACTGCTCATGGACATTCTGAAGGCGTATTGCAAAAAGTTCGTGAGGTTAGAGAAGCATATCCTAAACTAACGATCATTGCAGGTAACGTTGCAACTGCAGAAGCGACTCGTGATCTGATCGAAGCAGGAGCAAGCGTTGTAAAAGTAGGAATCGGACCTGGTTCGATCTGTACAACACGTGTTGTTGCTGGTGTAGGTGTACCACAAGTAACGGCTGTTTATGATTGTGCAACAGAAGCGAAGAAGTATGGAGTACCGATCATCGCAGATGGTGGTATCAAATACTCTGGAGACATCGTTAAAGCGATCGCAGCAGGCGGACATGCTGTTATGCTAGGCAGTATGCTTGCTGGTGTATCTGAGAGTCCAGGAGAGCGTGAAATCTTCCAAGGACGTCAATTTAAAGTGTATCGCGGAATGGGTTCAGTTGGCGCGATGGAGCGAGGAAGCAGCGATCGCTATTTCCAGGAAAATAATAAGAAGCTTGTTCCAGAAGGTATCGAAGGACGCTTGCCTTATAAAGGACCATTGGCTGATACGGTATATCAGTTAATCGGTGGTATCCGTTCAGGTATGGGTTATTGTGGAACAGCAACGATCGATGAGCTTCAAAATGATACCCGATTTGTAAAAATTACGGGTGCTGGTCTTCGTGAGAGTCATCCGCACCAAGTTCAAATTACTAAAGAAGCACCAAATTATTCAGTCTAAAGACACATTTTTAGGACAGAGGTATAACCTCTGTCTATTTTTTTGAAAATGTGTATGGTACAATAACTTTTGTGTGTAAATGGGTTTGGAGGTGCAGTTTTTTGAACAGCAAGATTAAACAACTTTTAGTGGTGACACTGATTTTTTCATTTTTTACGACAAGTTTATTAGGATTTTCAAAGTCAGCAAGTGCGGCACCGTCTTTAGATGTAGCAGCTGAAGGGGCTATACTTGTGGATGCAGAAACGGGGAAAATATTATATCAGAAAAATGCTGATAAGTTACTCGCTCCTGCAAGTATGAGTAAGATGATGACCGAATACCTATTGCTAGAAGCCATTGACAAGAAAAAGATATCTTGGGATCAGAAAACAAGTATTTCTGAATATGCCCATAAGATTTCTCAAAATCGAACGTTATCAAACGTACCTTTACGTGTAGATGAAAAATATACAGTACGTGAATTATACCAAGCGATGGCGATCTATTCAGCTAATGGAGCAACGATCGCATTAGCAGAACTGATTGCGGGCTCTGAAGGCGAGTTCGTTAAAAAGATGAATGCCAAGGCGAAAGAACTAGGGATGAAAGATTTCAACTTCGTTAACTCTTCTGGCCTTAATAATAAAGACCTTTTCGGCAACCATAATTCAGGCAGTGAAACAGACGAGAACATGATGAGTCCTCGTGCTACTGCTATACTAGCTTACAACTTACTTAATGATCATCCAGAAGTATTAGAAACAGCAAGTGTTCCACGTATGAAATTCCGTGAGGGCACTGATGATGAAATTCAGATGGAGAACTGGAACTGGATGCTTCCTGAGCTCAATAGTGGCTACGAGGGAGTAGACGGATTAAAAACAGGATCCACGGATATTGCGGGTAACTGTTTTACAGGGACAGTGAAAAAGGGAGATACGCGCCTTATTTCAGTGGTTATGAAAACAGGAACTCGTTTAGATCGATTTAAAGAAACGAAGAAACTATTTGATTTTGGATTTGCAAACTTTGAAAAAGCGCAGATCCTTCCAGATAACTATCAAGTAAAAGGCAACAAAACAGTTCCTGTCGTAAAAGGTAAGGAAAAAGAAGTTAAAGTTGCTACGAAAGAACCTCTTTCCATGGTGATCAAAAGAGGAGAAAAAGAAAACTATAAGCCTAAATTTGTTATGGATAAGAAGAAGATGACAAAAGAAGGCGAACTGACAGCACCTGTTAAAAAAGGTGAGGTTGTCGGTCATATCAATGTTGAGTATACAGGCAGCGGGGAAGATTACGGCTACCTGCTCGATGGAGAAACAAAAGGTAAGACAGAAGTTGTAACGACACAATCCGTTGAAAAAGCGAACTGGTTCGTTCTAGCATTACGCGGTGTTGGTGGATTCTTTGGCGGACTTTGGTCCGGTGCCGTTGACATGGTTAAAGGCTGGTTTTAATTTAATAGAAATTCATGAAGTTCTTTAGCAAATGCTGAAGAACTTCTTTTTTTCAGAAAATAGAGAGAGCTTGCGCTTTTTATGATTTGCGATAAAATAGATGAGAATACTAGTTTTACCTTAAAACAACCAAAAATTGTTGTTATAACACATATAATTCAGGGGGTAGTAAGCATGTTAAAAACAGGTACTGAACGTGTTAAAAGAGGAATGGCAGAAATGCAAAAAGGCGGCGTCATCATGGACGTTGTAAATGCAGAGCAAGCTCGTATTGCTGAAGCTGCAGGAGCTGTAGCGGTAATGGCACTTGAGCGTGTTCCGTCAGATATCCGTGCTGCAGGCGGAGTAGCGCGTATGGCTGATCCTACAATCACAGAAGAAGTTCTGAATGCTGTTTCTATTCCCGTAATGGCGAAGGCGCGTATCGGACACATCGTTGAAGCGCGTGTTCTTGAAGCCATGGGTGTTGACTACATCGATGAGAGTGAAGTACTAACTCCAGCGGATGAAGTTTTCCACTTATTGAAGAGCGATTACACTGTACCATTCGTATGCGGAGCACGTGATCTTGGAGAGGCGTCACGCCGTATCGCTGAAGGTGCATCTATGCTTCGTACGAAAGGTGAGCCTGGAACAGGTAACATTGTTGAGGCGGTACGCCACATGAGAATGATTCAAGGCCAGATCCGCAAAGTCGTTTCAATGAGCGAAGACGAGCTTATGACAGAAGCTAAGAACTTAGGTGCTCCATTCGAAGTTCTTCTTCAGATCAAAAAAGCGGGCAAGCTACCTGTCGTTAACTTTGCAGCTGGCGGAATTGCAACACCAGCGGATGCAGCACTCATGATGGAACTTGGCGCTGACGGCGTATTCGTTGGATCAGGAATCTTCAAGTCCGAGAACCCAGAAAAGTTTGCTCGTGCGATCGTAGAAGCTACAACTCACTACCAAGACTACAAGCTAATCGCTGAACTATCTAAAGATCTAGGAACGGCAATGAAAGGCATCGACATCTCTACACTAGCTCACGGTGAGCGCATGCAGGAGCGAGGCTGGTAATTCCATGCTTAAAATCGGAGTATTAGCCTTACAAGGTGCGGTACGAGAGCATGTAGCAGCGATTGAAGCAAGCGGAGCAGAAGCTGTAGCTGTAAAGCGTGTTGCTGAGCTAGCAGATCTTGATGGCTTGGTTATGCCAGGCGGCGAGAGTACGGCAATGAGACGTTTAATTGATAAGTATGATTTTCTAGAGCCTTTAAAAGAGTTTGCTCAAAACAAACCGGTCTTCGGTACATGTGCAGGATTGATCTTGATGGCGAAACGCATTCAAGGACAAGATTCAGCACACCTCGAACTGATCGATATGACGGTTGAGCGTAATGCGTTTGGACGTCAGGTGGACAGTTTTGAAGCGGAGCTTATGATACATGGTGTAGGAGAAGATTACACGGGTGTATTTATCCGAGCACCGTTTATCGTTGAAGTCGGACCGGAAGTAGAGATTCTTTCGAAGCATAACGATCGAATCGTAGCAGCTAAACAAGGACATTTCCTATGTGCAGCGTTCCATCCGGAGCTAACCGATGATTACCGACTTCATCAATATTTTGTAAAAATGGTACAATCGGCTAAAGAAGTAGTTGCATAAAATTTAAAAATGCTGTACATTACTATAAAATCATTATAAAAAATCAATGACAGGAACTAGTAGCAAAAATTACTTTGTTTAGAGAGTCGGTGGCTGGTGAAAACCGATCAAGGTATTTTGTGAATCCATCCTCGAGTGAAGAGCTGAACGTTCAGTAAGCTTTTCCGGTGAAGAACCGTTACATGTAATCGAGCCGGCAATAGAAATTCTATTGCAATTAGGGTGGCAACGCGGGTTAACTCTCGTCCCTATTTCTAATTTTTATTAGGAATAGCGGGCGGGAGTTTTTTGTTTTCTCATGTGACATCTAAGGCATGATTGAACTTAACTTCTTTGGAAGGTTGAACGAAGTGTAAGGTGTGAGACTCCTGCGGGATGAGTGAGCAGGTGAGACCCCTAAAAGCGCATAGCGCTAGGAGGCTCACCGCACACCCCGCGGAAAGCGAGCGACCTGAACGTAGTCAACTACTTTCAATAACTGCAAAGCAAAAGAAAACCGTGATTTTTTATAAACTAAAGGAGGACATAAAACATGTTAGATTTAAAATTTGTTCGTGCCAATTTTGAAGAAGTAAAAGAAAAGTTATCTGCACGTGGAGAAGACCTCTCTGGGTTAGATCAGTTCGAAGCGTTAGATCAGCGCCGCCGTGAATTAATCGGTGAAACAGAAGCTTTGAAATCTAAGCGTAACGAGGTTTCTAAGCAAGTTGCAGAATTCAAGCGTGAGAAAAAAGACGCGGATCACCTCATCACTGAGATGCGCGAAGTAGGCGATAAGATCAAAACGATGGACGATGAGCTTCGTCAAGTAGAAGAAGACCTTAACGCGATCATGCTAACGTTGCCTAACATACCGCATGAAAGTGTTCCTGTAGGCGAGACAGAAGATGATAATGTACCTGTACGTCATTGGGGAGATGTTCCTGAGTTTGCTTTTGAAGCAAAACCTCACTGGGATCTCGCAACTGAACTCAATATCGTTGATTTTGAACGTGGAGCAAAAGTGACAGGCAGCCGTTTCGCTTTTTATAAAGGTCTAGGAGCTCGTTTAGAGCGTGCACTTATCAACTTTATGATGGATCTGCACGAAGATGAGCATGGCTACACAGAGGTGCTGCCTCCGTACATGGTTAACCGTCAAAGCATGACAGGAACAGGTCAGCTTCCTAAGTTTGAAGAAGACGCATTTAAAATTCGCGAAGAAGATTACTTCTTGATTCCAACTTCTGAGGTTCCTGTAACGAACATGCACCGAGAAGAGATTCTAACAGCTGACGAACTACCGATCACATATGCGGCGTACAGCGCTTGTTTCCGTTCTGAAGCAGGTTCTGCAGGACGCGATACGCGCGGTTTGATCCGTCAGCATCAGTTCAACAAGGTAGAGCTTGTTCGCTTCGTTAAACCTGAGGATTCTTATGAAGAGCTCGAGAAGCTTACAGGACACGCTGAAAAAGTACTTCAGCTGCTCAACCTTCCGTACCGCGTACTCAGCATGTGTACGGCTGACCTAGGATTCACAGCAGCTAAGAAATACGATATTGAAGTATACCTTCCTAGCTATGGTGAATACCGCGAGATTTCTTCTTGCTCTAACTTTGAGGACTTCCAAGCGCGCCGTGCTCAAATTCGTTTCCGTAGAGATGCAAAAGGAAAGCCAGAATTCGTTCATACGCTAAACGGATCTGGACTTGCGATCGGTCGTACAGTAGCCGCTATCTTAGAGAATTACCAACAAGAAGATGGAACTGTAGTGATTCCAGAAGTTCTGCGTCCATATATGGGTAACAAAGAAGTTATTAAGTAAAAAATGAAGAAGCTGACTCAAAAATGGTCTCTAAAAGGGCTTTTAGAGTCAGCTTTTGTATGTTTAAGGGTGTAAAAGGTTTCAGGTGGTAAGCACTGTTTTAGCGGCGTACGTGTAATAAATAAAAGAACACGTACCGTAAAAATGCACCTCCAAAAAAGGTAAAATAAAAAACAAAAAAAGTTTTTAAAAACCGTTGACACTTTATTTATCATCATGTTATTATAGTTCTTGTCAGTCACACGGAGGTATACCCAAGTCCGGCTGAAGGGATCGGTCTTGAAAACCGACAGGGGTTTAACGACCCGCGGGGGTTCGAATCCCTCTACCTCCTCCATATACATATTCAACCTCATCTGAGTTTCTCGGATGAGGTTTTTTGTTATGTTTTTTTCAAAACTTTAATGGAAGCACAGAAACTGCCATCGTTCATTTTGGAAAAACTCGGAGAAAACCCTAAAATAATTAAACCTTTGATATCAACTTATGTAAGCGCTAACACTTTAAAGCGATAAAATTAAGTATTGACAGAACTTTTAGACAGAGCGTATGATGACAACTATAACTTAATTCAATAATGCAATGCTTATTCAGAGAGACCGAGGGATCAGGCCCTATGACGTCCGGCAACCTCCATATTGGAACGGTGCTACTTCCTGCAGAATGATGATTCATTCTGGAAGATAAGTCGATGTTTACTTATTCGCCCTCTTCCATGAAATGAAGAGGGCTTTTTTATATGGTAAGGGGGAGGACATATGATCGAAATCAAGGACGTGACGAAATTATATAAAGTAAAAGGCAAAGAGATCATCGGAGTGAAAAATGTTTCACTGACGATAGAAAAAGGTGAGATCTTTGGCATTGTAGGATATAGCGGGGCTGGGAAGAGTTCGTTGCTGCGCTGTCTTAATTTATTGGAAAAACCAACATCAGGAGAAATCAAAATCGATGGCATCTCCATTACGAAGCTAGGGAAAAAGGAGCTGCGCTTGGAGCGTCTTAAAATCGGTATGATCTTTCAGCACTTTTATTTGATCAGTGCGAAGACGGTTTTTGAGAACATCGCTTTCGCTTTAAAAGCAGCCGGGAAAACGAAAGAGGAAATCAACCGTAAGACATACGAGCTTTTGAAGATGGTGGGATTAGAGAATCAAAAAGATCAGTACCCTTCTCAGCTGAGTGGTGGCCAGAAACAGCGAGTAGGCATCGCGAGAGCTCTTGCCAATGACCCGAAGGTTTTACTTTGTGATGAAGCTACTTCAGCTCTTGATCCGAATACAACGAGATCTATTCTTTCCCTTCTGAAGTCCATCAATAAAAAATTAGGAATTACGATCGTGCTGATCACTCATGAGATGGAAGTGGTAAAAGAAATCTGCCACCGAATGGCCATCATGCAGGATGGGGAAATCATCGAGTCGGGAGATGTGTATAACATTTTTGCTAACCCAGAAAAAGAGCTTACTAAAACGTTTATCAGCTCTGTGATTCAGATGGATCTACCAGAACCGCTCCTAAAGAACAGAAAAGGGACCGTCATCAAGATACAGTTTAAAGGGGCCATTGCAGAAGAAGCCGTAGTTTCTGAGCTTTTCCAAAACTTTAGTGTAAAAGGAAATATCCTTCACGGTAAGATCGAATATATTCAAGACACGCCGCTTGGAATCTTCATCATGGAACTAGTCGGTGAAGAGGCAGAAGTAAAGCGAGCGATTTCGTATATTGAAAGTCGCATAGAAAATCTTGAGGTGGTGAAACAAGTTGCTTGATTCTATTTTAAATATCCTTCCAGATTTGAATAAAGCATTTTTTGAAACATTATATATGGTCGCCATATCACTAGGTGTTTCATTAATTGTTGGTCTACCGCTGGGAATCATCCTGTTTGTTACCGACAAAGGTCTGTTGTTTGAGAATGTGTGGATCAAGCAGATAGCAGGCATTCTTGTGAACTTGGTCCGCTCTGTACCATTCATCATTTTATTAGTCGCTTTATTACCGTTGACTCAACTCATCACCGGAACAACGATCGGACCAACTGCAGCATCTGTCTCTTTATCCGTCGCAGCCATCCCTTTCTTTGCGAGGCTCGTAGAAACCTCTTTACGAGAGATCGATAAAGGAGTGATCGAAGCGGCCGTTGCAGTGGGCGCTACGCCATGGATGATCATACGTGAAGTACTCCTTCCAGAAGCGAAGCCGGGAATCGTTCAAGCGATAACGGTAACCGCAATCAGCTTACTTGGCTATTCAGCCATGGCAGGCATCGTCGGCGGCGGAGGAATCGGCGACTTCGCGATCCGCTTCGGTTACTATCGCTACGACAACATGATCATGCTCACAACCGTCATACTACTAATCGTAATCGTCCAGCTCATGCAAGTCATCGGAGACGGTGCAGCAAAGGCAGTGAATAAACGATAAGCTAAGTTTTAATTTTTATTATTGCTGTTTTAAAAAGACTTCATTGACAAGTTGATTGGAGTGCAAGATGCGAGACTCCTGGGGGATCAGCGGGACAGGTGAGACCCCGCCAGCGCAAAGCGCTAGGGAGGCTCACCGCACGCCCCCCGGAAAGGGAGCATCTGGAACGGAAATCAACCACTCACAAAAACATCATGTATTTGCAAAAAAACGATTTTAAAAGGGGATCATCATGAAAAAAATCATACTTACACTACTAACAGCTCTGCTCGCTTTCGGCTTAGCAGGATGTTCATCTTCATCAGATGCATCAAAAGATAAAGAAGTAACCCTTGGCGCAACAGCAGGACCATACACAGACATGGTCAACAAAGCCATCAAGCCCTCACTTGAGAAAAAAGGATATAAAGTAAAAGTCATTGAATTCAGCGACTATATCCAACCAAACATGGCATTATCAAAAGGCGATCTAGATGCTAACCTTTTTCAACACAAAGTGTACATGGAGAATTTCACAAAAGAAAAGAACTTAAAGCTTTCAGAAGTCATCATCGTTCCAACAGCACCGATGGGCCTCTATTCTGAGAAATTCAAATCGGTTAAGGACATAAAAGAAGGCAGCACGGTCGCGATTCCAAACGATCCTGTTAACTTAGCCCGCACGTTGCTCATGCTTGAAGATGCAAAACTGATCACTATTAAAGAGGGAATCAACGAACTAACAGCTTCTGAAAAAGATGTTCAGGATAACCCTAAGAAGCTTGTGTTCAAACCATTAGAAGCGGCGCAGCTTCCACGTGCTGTACAAAGTGCAGATGTTGCAGCTGTACCTGGTAACTTTGCACTCGCAGCAAAGATGGATTTATTAGATGCGATTCAATTAGAGAACATGCCGGACACGTACCGTAACCGTGTTGTGGTGAACACGAAGGATGTTGATTCTGCATTCGCAAAAGATATTAAGAAGGTAGTGGAATCGAAAGAGTTTGAAGAAGTGATCGATAAGGAGTTCGAAGGCTTCGGAAAACCAGAATGGATGAAGAAATAAAATAAAACAAAACCCCGGGCTCATAAGAATGAGAACCGGGGTTTCTATGTTTATAAGCGAACTTCTCGTTTCGCTTCAATCTTTTGTGCGATTTTTTCTACGATGTGATCGATGGATTCAGGATTGTCTCGAAGATCATAGTCATTGATATTCACGCGGAGTACAGGACAAGAATTAAAAGAAGCGATCCACTTTTCATAGCGGTCGTACATCTCTTCCCAGTAAGAAACCGGTGTTTCTTGCTCCATTTTACGGCCGCGTTTTTGAATACGAGCTAAGATATCATCAAGAGAGCCTTCTAAGTATATCAAGCAATCAGGCTGTGGGAAGTATGGCGTCATGACCATCGCTTCAAACAGGTGAGTATACGTTTCGTAATCTACATTAGACATGTTGCCTTTATCAAAGTGCATGCGAGCAAATATACCTGTGTCTTCGTAGATGGAACGGTCTTGCACAAACCCTCCGCCATAATCGAACATTCTTTTTTGCTCTTTAAAGCGTTCTGCTAAAAAGAAGATCTGCAGGTGAAAGCTCCAACGCTTAAAATCATGATAAAAGTTTTCTAAGTATGGGTTGTTATCCACTTTCTCCATGGATGTGCGAAACTTTAATTTTTCAGCAAGTGCATTCGTAAACGTAGATTTACCCGCACCGACCATACCTGCCACTGTAATGACAGCATCATTTGGGATTCCGTATTGTATGAGCTTACTCATCGCGCAACTTCTCCTTTTTTCAGAGTTGCATCGATTAAGGAAAAGATTTTCTCTTTATCCGCTTCATACGCAACAAAATCTAACTCATCTCCGTTAAACGAGAGCACAGGAATCTCCGGGTGCTGCTTCTTAAAGGCAGTCATGAACGTCTCGTAATCTTCAGCTAACTGTTCTAAGTACGCAGGCTCCATATTTTGCTCGATAAAACGTCCGCGCTTACGCACGCGGTGCAGCAACGTATCAAGGCTAGCGTTTAAATAGATGATCACGTTCGGAACAGGCATATCCTCAGTAAGGATATCAAAGCACTGCATGTATTTATGAAGATTTCCGTCTTTTAGCGTTCGTCCGGCAAAAATACGGTTCTTAAAAATATGATAATCAGAAACGACAGGTATCTGTTTAGATAAATACTGCCCTTGAATCTCTTCAAGCTGTTTATACCTGTTGCAAAGAAAGAACATCTCGGTTTGAAAACTCCACTCATCGATGTTGTCGTAAAATTTTCCGAGAAAAGGATTCTCCTCTACAATCTCTTTCAATAATTGAAAGTTATAGTGCTCGGCAATAGCTTTTGCGAGCGATGTTTTCCCTACGCCAATCGGCCCTTCAACTGCGATAAAGGGGGTTGAACTCATCTTCCTTTTCCTCCCTTATAAATAACAAACGAAAAATTACAGACAAAGAATATTGTAGCATACGTTTGGAAAAGGTGGTGAGATTATCGGTAAAAAGTTAATGGTAAATATGCTATTTAGTACATCGTTTTATGTTTGTTTTCATTCGCCTGATCAATGATCGCTTTTAAATCTAAGTCTGCGCTCTTGCTGATATCGGCATTCAATGTCTTTTCCATTAATAGTAAGGCTCTTTCGTTATCTTCTTCTATATTAGAAGCGGAACAATCAGAAGGTGCATAAAGTGTAAAACCTCTCATGTAAGCATCGTTCGCTGTAAAGAGGACACAGATGTTACCCGCCACACCGCATAATATTAAAGTTTGTATTCCGAGCTCATTTAATAAAGTTGATAAAGGTGTAGAAAAAAATCCTGAATGCTTTGGTTTGACGACAAAGAAGTCGTCATCGTCAGGCTGTAACTTTTTAACGAATTCACCACCGGATTGTGTCGAGCAATAGTCGACGAGCTTGTGCTTATCTGACTGCCATTGTCCAAAGTTATCGTTCACATAAATAACCGGGATGTTTTCATTTTTAGCTCGCTTTTTCAAATCAAGAATCTTATCGGCAATCGGTGCAGAAGTTTTTAATAAGAGCGGCGCCTCAGGAAAATTAAAGTCGTTGATCACGTCAATAATAAGCATAGCGACAGGAACTTTGTTGTCCTCGTGTTGATGAAGTTTCTCCATAACGATCTCTCTCTTTCTTTTTAGCTTTAGCTTTTATTAAAAATCCCGAGTATCATCTATATAAAAGAAGTAAATTTTAATCTATTCAACCATTCCTTTCTTTATTATTAGCAAAACCTCTTGTATAATCTCTTACAACAAAAACTTTGGAGCGAAAATAATGGAGATTTTAGAAAAAGACCAATATTACATGGAGCTTGCTCTACAGGAAGCGCAAAAAGCAGCAGATATCGGAGAGGTTCCCATTGGGGCAATTTTAGTCATGGACGATCGTGTAGTGGCAAGAGCTCATAATCTGCGTGAAGCCGAACAAAGAGCAATCGCTCATGCGGAGCTTTTAGCCATTGACGAGGCTTGTAGAGAAAAGGATGCCTGGCGACTTGAAGGCGCAACGCTATACGTAACGCTTGAACCGTGTGCAATGTGTTCAGGCGCGATTGTCCTCTCTAGAGTAAGTCGTGTTGTGTACGGAGCGGCTGATCCTAAAGGAGGCTGCGCGGGAACGTTAATGAACCTGTTACAAGAAGATCGCTTTAATCACCAATGTGAGGTTGTAGCGGGAGTAAAGGGTGAAGCATGTGGTCAAATTCTTTCACGTTTTTTTAAAAACCTTCGGGATCGTAAAAGGAAGGAAAAGGAAGAGCGGAGAAAGGAGCTTTAGTGCTCCTGCGGTTGATTTTTTTAGAAGGACATAGTATACTAAATCTTGCACATTTAGTTGTGCATCTAACAATGTTATACACTTTGTCGCGCTAGATGGGGAGGTAGCGGTGCCCTGTACTCGCAATCCGCTGTAGCGAGGTTGAATTCCTCTCCTCGGCTAGTTCAACGTATGGTCTGACGGACGTAAGTGGTGTTGATGTCCGGGTCCTGCGCAACGGAGACCCATGAACCCTGTCAGGTCCGGAAGGAAGCAGCAGTAAGTGGACCACTTCGTGTGCCGTGGGGCAACCTGGACTGAGCTAACTGCGTTTGTACGCATAGGTTGACTATTCCAAAGAGAGGTGCGCGGCATTCTAATATATAAACAATAACTCACCCTTGTTTCAGGGGTGAGTTTTTTGTAATGTTTCAGTATAATATAGAAAGAATGCATGTGATTTAAAGGAGGCAAAGGGATGAGTTATCAAGCGCTCTACCGCGTATGGAGGCCACAGAGCTTTGAAGATATGGTCGGGCAGGAACACATTACAAAAACGATTCAAAATGCCTTGATGCAGGACAAGCTTTCCCATGCCTACCTGTTTTCAGGACCACGAGGAACGGGTAAAACAAGTGCGGCGAAAATTATAGCGAAAGCCGTTAACTGTGAACGGGCTCCAGTATCTGAGCCTTGTAATGAATGTGACGCTTGTAGAGGAATCACGAACGGCTCGATATCCGATGTACTTGAGATCGATGCCGCGTCTAATACAGGTGTAGATGATATAAGAGATATCCGGGACAAAGTAAAGTTTGCGCCGTCCTCTGTTACGTACAAAGTCTATATCATAGATGAAGTACATATGCTTTCAACTGGTGCATTTAACGCACTGTTAAAAACATTAGAAGAACCGCCGAGCCATGTTATTTTTATTCTGGCAACAACAGAGCCGCATAAAATTCCAGCAACGATCGTTTCCCGATGTCAGCGATTTGATTTTAAGCGGATATCTTCACAGTCGATTATCGGACGTATGAGGCAGATCGTCGATTCTAACGGTACCGAAGTTGATGAAGAAGCTCTGCAACTGCTAGCAAGAGCAGCTGAAGGTGGAATGCGTGACGCATTAAGTTTGCTCGACCAAGCGATCTCCTATAGTGATGAAAAGGTTCGAGTGGAAGATGTTCTGTCTGTAACCGGCTCAGCTTCACAAAAGCATCTTTCTGAGATGGCAGAAGCGTTTTTAGAAAAAGATGTTTCAAAAGCTCTTACATTATCGACAGAACTTTTACATGAGGGAAAAGATCCTGTTCGATTTTTAGGAGACCTTATCTACTATTACAGAGACATGCTTCTATATAAAACGGCACCTCAATTAGAAGAGCTGTTAGAGCGGGTCTCAACGGATGAAGATTTTGCACGATTAGCAGATGCTACAGCTGCAGAAGACATCTATTCGATCATCGGTCAGTTAAATGCCGCACAGCAAGAGATGAAATGGACGAACCATCCTAAGATTTTCTTAGAGACAACGTTCATCAAGATTTGTTATCAAAAACAAGAAGGGATCTCGTCACAAGCGGGGAATCCTTCTGTTGAACCGTTAATGCAAAGAATCGAACAACTAGAACAAGAACTAAAAAAGATGAAAGAAAGCGGCTGGTCATCTAATGGTTCGTCCTCCCAGACCGAAGCGGAAGCTCCAAGAGAGAAGCGAGTGATACGAGGACAAGGCGGAGCATCACAGACGCAAGTGAAAGAGATGCTCAAAAAAGCAAAGAAACCAAACCTTGTTCAGCTTAAAGGGATGTGGGGAGAGATCTTAGATAAGATCCGTTCTGAAAAAGTAAGTGCCTATGCTCTTCTTTCAGGGGCAGAGCCGGTAGCTTGTTCAGATCAAATCTTTTTGCTGGCATTTCAGCATGAAATTCACCGTCAAATGGCATCTCAAGAGAACAACAGAAGCTATGTTGAAAGCGCAGTTTATAGTACAATAGGAAAGAACCTGTCCATGCTATCCATATTGGATCCAGAATGGCAGAAACTAAAAGCTGATTTCATTAAAGAGCAACAGCAAGGTCAGCCTTCTTCTGAAGAAAAAGAAAAAACAGAAGACCCTCTCATCGCAGAGGCGATCAAATTGGTTGGCGATGATTTAATTGAGATAAAAGAAGAGGAAGAATAAAAGGAGGAATTGTACGATGATGAAAGGCAACATGAACAATATGATGAAACAAATGCAAAAAATGCAGCGTGACATGGCGAAAGCTCAAGAGGAATTAAAAGATAAAGTGATCGAAGGTACAGCTGGTGGCGGTATGGTTACCGTTAAAGCGAACGGTCACAAAGAAATCATCGACATTATCATTAAAGAGGAAGTTGTAGATCCAGATGATATCGACATGCTTCAAGACCTTGTGTTAGCAGCTACGAATGATGCACTTAAAAAAGTAGACGAATTAGTATCACAAGACATGGGCAAATTCACAAAAGGACTCAACATTCCTGGAATGTTCTAGGAATATGCTATGCATTATCCTGAACCGATCTCAAAACTGATTGAAAGCTTTATGAAATTGCCGGGCATCGGACCGAAAACGGCGGTTCGCCTGGCATTTTTCGTATTGGAAATGAAAGAAGATGACGTGCTTGATTTTGGACGAGCACTCGTTAACGCGAAACGTCAGCTTATCTATTGTTCCAACTGCTTTCATATTACTGACCGTGATCCTTGTATGATCTGCGATGATTCAAGCAGAGACCGAACGACGATCTGTGTCGTCCACGACTCCAAGGACGTTATTGCGATGGAAAAAATGAAAGAATACCGAGGACTCTATCATGTTCTCCACGGTGCTATCTCGCCAATGGACGGCGTAGGACCAGAGGATATTAAAGTCGCAGAACTGTTAAAGCGTCTAACAGATGAAGGGATTCAAGAAATTATCATGGCTACTGATCCGAACATTGAAGGAGAAGCCACTGCCATGTATATCGCAAGACTCCTAAAACCAACGGGTATTAAGATTACTCGTATTGCTCACGGCCTCCCTGTAGGTGGAGACTTGGAATATGCGGATGAAGTAACGCTATCCAAAGCGCTTGAAGGAAGAAGAGAAATCTAACTAAAGGGGTTGCTTGCATGTTTTTTTCCCGAAAAGGGCGATTGAAGCGATCCGGAGATGAAGAGCTGCTTCAAAGTCTTGATGAGCTAAAGATAGACTGGATGCATCAAAAAGAAATGGTGGAACGCAGTGTCGAACCATCTGAAGAGGTTATCTTTAAGCTTCAACTAGCAGAATCAAAATACTTCTTCTTATTAAAAGAAGCAAAAAAAAGAAACGTGACGACCAGCAAGTTAAAATAACTGCTGGTCTTTTTTTTGGACAACTCCCATACAATGACTAGTAAATAACTAGGATGTTGTATAGGAGGAATCACATAATGGAGCCAATAACGGTAATCGCTATTCTTGGAACGATCATCTTCGTCCTGCTTTTAGTAGGTGCTCCAATGCGACCAATACGCTGGATCGGATTCGGCATAACTCGCTTTTGTATTGGTGCACTGTTGCTTTTTTTATTAAATGCGATCGGAAACTCATATGATATTCATATTCCGATCAATGCGTTTACTGCGTTGATCTCTGGAATTGCTGGATTACCCGGCATAGCCTCACTAGTAGCTATTGAATTCTTTATCTTAAACTAGAGGTTCATACGATTTCTTAAACTGAGGTTTAGAGAGCGATAATAAGCTTTCTAAACCTTTTTTCATTTATTTAAAGTAATTTCAAAATAACTATTGACCTTAAATCACAATACGTGATATATTAGTTCTTGTCGCCGCGACACATGAAACATTGTTGCAGGCGGGAAACAAATTTTAAAAAACGGTTGACTTCTTATTATAAAGATGTTATCCTAATAAAGTCGCTAAAACGAGCGGCGAACAAAAACGAAACACACAGTTCTTTGAAAACTGAACAAAAGAAATAGGTAAGGAATTAAGAATTAATTCCGTCAGTAATAAAATCGAGCAAGACAAACACTTTTATGGAGAGTTTGATCCTGGCTCAGGATGAACGCTGGCGGCGTGCCTAATACATGCAAGTCGAGCGAATGAAGAGGAGCTTGCTCCTCTGATTTAGCGGCGGACGGGTGAGTAACACGTGGGTAATCTGCCTGTAAGACGGGGATAACTCCGGGAAACCGGGGCTAATACCGGATAATAAGAGAAGAAGCATTTCTTCT
>NZ_JAEACF010000008.1 GCF_016401385.1 Fictibacillus halophilus
TTTTAAGGATAAGCCCTCGACCGATTAGTATCTGTCAGCTCCACGTGTCACCACGCTTCCACACCAGACCTATCAACCTCATCATCTCTAAGGGGTCTTACTCACTTGCGTGATGGGAAATCTCATCTTGAGGGGGGCTTCATGCTTAGATGCTTTCAGCACTTATCCCGTCCACACGTAGCTACCCAGCTATGCCCCTGGCGGAACAACTGGTACACCAGCGGTGTGTCCATCCCGGTCCTCTCGTACTAAGGACAGCTCCTCTCAAATTTCCTGCGCCCGCGACGGATAGGGACCGAACTGTCTCACGACGTTCTGAACCCAGCTCGCGTACCGCTTTAATGGGCGAACAGCCCAACCCTTGGGACCTACTTCAGCCCCAGGATGCGATGAGCCGACATCGAGGTGCCAAACCTCCCCGTCGATGTGGACTCTTGGGGGAGATAAGCCTGTTATCCCCAGGGTAGCTTTTATCCGTTGAGCGATGGCCCTTCCATGCGGAACCACCGGATCACTAAGCCCGACTTTCGTCCCTGCTCGACTTGTAGGTCTCGCAGTCAAGCTCCCTTGTGCCTTTACACTCTG
Organism: Fictibacillus halophilus; assembly: GCF_016401385.1. Lineage (NCBI taxonomy): Bacteria > Bacillati > Bacillota > Bacilli > Caryophanales > Fictibacillaceae > Fictibacillus > Fictibacillus halophilus. The sequence continues at coordinate 586 of NZ_JAEACF010000008.1, forward strand.
CGAATGATTTCCAACCATTCTGAGGGAACCTTTGGGCGCCTCCGTTACTGTTTAGGAGGCGACCGCCCCAGTCAAACTGCCCACCTGACACTGTCTCCGAACCGGATTACGGTCCAAGGTTAGAATTTCAATACAGCCAGGGTAGTATCCCACCGACGCCTCCACCGAAGCTGGCGCTCCGGCTTCTCAGGCTCCTACCTATCCTGTACAAGCTGTACCAAAATCCAATATCAAGTTGCAGTAAAGCTCCATGGGGTCTTTCCGTCCTGTCGCGGGTAACCTGCATCTTCACAGGTACTATAATTTCACCGGGTCTCTCGTTGAGACAGTATCCAAGTCGTTACACCTTTCGTGCGGGTCGGAACTTACCCGACAAGGAATTTCGCTACCTTAGGACCGTTATAGTTACGGCCGCCGTTTACTGGGGCTTCAATTCAGAGCTTCTCCCAAAGGATAACCCCTCCTCTTAACCTTCCAGCACCGGGCAGGTGTCAGCCCCTATACTTCACCTTGCGGTTTCGCAGAGACCTGTGTTTTTGCTAAACAGTCGCTTGGATCTATTCACTGCGGCTCTCTCGGGCGATAAACCCTATCAGAGCACCCCTTCTCCCGAAGTTACGGGGTCATTTTGCCGAGTTCCTTAACGAGAGTTCTCCCGATCATCTTAGGATTCTCTCCTCGCCTACCTGTGTCGGTTTGCGGTACGGGCACCTCTTTCCTCACTAGAGGCTTTTCTTGGCAGTGTAGGATCAGGGACTTCGGTACTAAAATTTCCCTCGCCATCACAGCTCAGCCTTCACGTTGGGCGGATTTGCCTACCCAACAGCCTAACTGCTTAGACGCACTATTCCATCAGTGCGCTCACCCTACCTTACTGCGTCCCCCCATTGTTCAAACGGAAAGGAGGTGGTACAGGAATATCAACCTGTTATCCATCGCCTACGCTTTTCAGCCTCGGCTTAGGCCCCGACTAACCCTGAGCGGACGAGCCTTCCTCAGGAAACCTTAGGCTTTCGATGGACAAGATTCTCACTTGTCTTTCGCTACTCATACCGGCATTCTCACTTCAAAGCGCTCCACCAGTCCTTCCGGTCTGACTTCGCTGCACTTCGAACGCTCCCCTACCCCTGTACCATACGGTACAAGCCATAGCTTCGGTGATACGTTTAGCCCCGTTACATTTTCGGCGCAGAGTCACTCGACCAGTGAGCTATTACGCACTCTTTAAATGGTGGCTGCTTCTAAGCCAACATCCTGGTTGTCTGGGCAACTCCACATCCTTTGCCACTTAACGTATACTTTGGGACCTTAGCTGATGGTCTGGGCTGTTTCCCTTTTGACTACGGATCTTATCACTCGCAGTCTGACTCCCGCGGATAATTCTCTGGCATTCGGAGTTTGACTGAATTCGGTAACCCTGTGGGGGCCCCTAGTCCAATCAGTGCTCTACCTCCAGGAATCTTGCCGCGAGGCTAGCCCTAAAGCTATTTCGGGGAGAACCAGCTATCTCCGTGTTCGATTGGCATTTCACCCCTACCCACACCTCATCCCCGCACTTTTCAACGTGCGTGGGTTCGGGCCTCCATTCAGTGTTACCTGAACTTCACCCTGGACATGGGTAGATCACACGGTTTCGGGTCTACGACCACGTACTATGTCGCCCTATTCAGACTCGCTTTCGCTGCGGCTCCGTCTTATCAACTTAACCTTGCACGGGATCGTAACTCGCCGGTTCATTCTACAAAAGGCACGCCGTCACCCGTTAATGGGCTCCGACTACTTGTAGGCACACGGTTTCAGGATCTGTTTCACTCCCCTTCCGGGGTGCTTTTCACCTTTCCCTCACGGTACTGGTTCACTATCGGTCACTAGGGAGTATTTAGCCTTGGGAGATGGTCCTCCCGGATTCCGACGGGGTTTCACGTGTCCCGCCGTACTCAGGATCCACTCAGGAGGGAACGAAGTTTCAGCTACAGGGCTGTTACCTTCTTCGGCTGGCCTTTCCAGACCACTTCACCTACTTCGTTCCTTTGTAACTCCGTATAGAGTGTCCTACAACCCCAGAGAGCAAGCTCTCTGGTTTGGGCTGATTCCGTTTCGCTCGCCGCTACTCAGGAAATCGCATTTGCTTTCTCTTCCTCCGGGTACTTAGATGTTTCAGTTCCCCGGGTCTGCCTTCTCATACCCTATGTATTCAGATATGGATACCATCCCATTACGGATGGTGGGTTCCCCCATTCGGAAATCCCCGGATCAATGCTTACTTACAGCTCCCCGAGGCATATCGGTGTTCGTCCCGTCCTTCTTCGGCTCCTAGTGCCAAGGCATCCACCGTGCGCCCTTTCTAGCTTAACCTTATATGATGTTTACACATCAAAGATTCTTGCTTGGCGCAGATTAGATAAATCTATCTGCCTTGCATATTGTTTGGATGTCGATATCTAGTTTTCAAAGAACAT
>NZ_JAEACF010000009.1 GCF_016401385.1 Fictibacillus halophilus
AGAAGAAATGCTTCTTCTCTTATTATCCGGTATTAGCCCCGGTTTCCCGGAGTTATCCCCGTCTTACAGGCAGATTACCCACGTGTTACTCACCCGTCCGCCGCTAAATCAGAGGAGCAAGCTCCTCATCATTCGCTCGACTTGCATGTATTAGGCACGCCGCCAGCGTTCATCCTGAGCCAGGATCAAACTCTCCATAAAAGTGTTTGTCTTGCTCGATTTTATTACTGACGGAATTAATTCTTAATTCCTTACCTATTTCTTTTGTTCAGTTTTCAAAGAACTTTTTTTGCAATAAAAAAGAAAATGTCAGAAACATTTTCTGAAAATGGTGGAGCTTAGCGGGATCGAACCGCTGACCTCCTGCGTGCAAGGCAGGCGCTCTCCCAGCTGAGCTAAAGCCCCAAATAACATATTCGTTATAATGGTCGGGAAGACAGGATTTGAACCTGCGACCCCCTGGTCCCAAACCAGGTGCTCTACCAAGCTGAGCCACTTCCCGTAAAAAACATGGCGCGCCCTGAGAGATTCGAACTCCCGACCTTTTGATTCGTAGTCAAACACTCTATCCAGCTGAGCTAAGGGCGCATGTATGTGGTGCCGAGGACCGGAATCGAACCGGTACGGTAGTCACCTACCGCAGGATTTTAAGTCCTGTGCGTCTGCCAGTTCCGCCACCCCGGCACATACAATAACTTTGGAGCGGAAGACGGGATTCGAACCCGCGACCCCAACCTTGGCAAGGTTGTATTCTACCACTGAACTACTTCCGCAAACTTATTTAATTATCAAAATGGAAATTGGTGCGGGTGAAGGGACTCGAACCCCCACGTCAAAGACACTAGATCCTAAGTCTAGCGCGTCTGCCAATTCCGCCACACCCGCGTGTATAAATGGTGAGCCATGAAGGACTCGAACCTTCGACCCTCTGATTAAAAGTCAGATGCTCTACCGACTGAGCTAATGGCTCTTGCAAAATGGTGCCGGCTAGAGGACTTGAACCCCCAACCTACTGATTACAAGTCAGTTGCTCTACCAATTGAGCTAAACCGGCAAGTAAGAATAAATGGTGGAGGATGACGGGTTCGAACCGCCGACCCCCTGCTTGTAAGGCAGGTGCTCTCCCAGCTGAGCTAATCCTCCATTTTTATATCTAGCCTAGCGACGTCCTACTCTAACAGGGGGAAACCCCCAACTACCATCGGCGCTGAAGAGCTTAACTTCCGTGTTCGGTATGGGAACGGGTGTGACCTCTTCGCCATCATCACTAGACCAGATTAGCGAGTTTTTTTATCTCGACAAGATAAAATTATACTCTATGTAATTCGTAAAAGCAAGAGATTTTTTAATGATTTTCATCATTTTTTTATGTTCTCTCAAAACTAGATACGACGTTTCCAAACGTTATGCTTTTTAAGGATAAGCCCTCGACCGATTAGTATCTGTCAGCTCCACGTGTCACCACGCTTCCACACCAGACCTATCAACCTCATCATCTCTAAGGGGTCTTACTCACTTGCGTGATGGGAAATCTCATCTTGAGGGGGGCTTCATGCTTAGATGCTTTCAGCACTTATCCCGTCCACACGTAGCTACCCAGCTA